>CAZHJF010000092.1:0-2512 GCA_964532885.1 uncultured Candidatus Saccharibacteria bacterium | reverse complement strand
TACTAAACTTGAACGGCATCCTATATGGGTGCCGTTCGCTTTTATATATTTATTTATCCGATATTTTTAAGAGTTCCCGTAGATACTCAAAATCTCTAAAATTATCTCCTGCAAATTGCTTTATTTCTTTAGCCGTCCTTGGGCCTCGAGCTAATACAACAACTTCTTTACCACTTTCTTTGAGATACTTTAGTACAGGCAAGAAATCTCCGTCTCCAGAGAGAATAATAACTCGGTCAAAATTATTCTTTTCTTTCATTAAGTGGAAAGCCATATCTACATCACAATTAGCTTTGCGTTTGGTGGTGCCATCTTCTTGCTCATACATTTTTACTGGCTTCAAAAATAAGTGGTAGCCAAACTCTAACAACTTAAGATAAAAACGAACTCTTTGTAAGTGTCTACCAATTAGGAGAAGTTCTGCTTCGTTAAGTTTTTCTCCCTTATTTTCAATAAGTTTTATTAAATGGGTTTCCAATTGGGCCAAAGGGACAGTTTCTTCTTTTTGGTAATCAAAATTAAAATTGTATATCTCAACACCGCCAAAATAAAAAGTTTTACTTACGTCATATTTTTCCCGAAGATAGCCGAGAAGTTTTTTGTAGTCAATTTTCCATCCGAGCGACTTTTCACCTCCATAGAACAGGTTGGAGGCATCTATAAATACATAGGTTTTCTTCATACGAGCAAGTATATCATCCACTAATTACTTATGGCAAAATCTAGAGAACTGGTAGAAGATATTCGTACCAAAACAATACCAAAACAATGGGCACCATTGTTTTTTGAAAAGTGTGGTCTAATCTGGATTTGAAATTGGAATGAGGTGTCCATCTTCTAACCGTTCTCTAATTCGTGCTTGTCCCGCCGTAGCCTTCTGGGCGAAGGGGGACGAATAGGTAAATGGGAATATTTATTTTAAAAAATATAAGATCTAAATTCAAATTAGGCTAATTCCAGTGAATGGAGGAAGGTTTGCAATTGCGAGCCAGAAATGGGGCTGTGGGTACCGATAGGGAGGTTGCCGAGTTCTATATTGGCCACTCGTATTCGCTTCAAATCTTGCACTTCTTGAAAGAGAGCGTCGCACATACGGCGGATCTGATGCTTCTTGCCTTCGGTCAAAATTATTCGGAAGGTATGGTCATCAATAATTTTCACTTTACATTTACCAGTTTTCTCTTTATCAATCTGTACTCCTGCTTCCATTTTTTGTTTGAAGCTACCGCGCAGAGTATTTTTGGTCCGCACCAGATATTCTTTTTCATGAGCTTGAGTAGGGCCGAGGAGCCGCTCGGTCACTCGGCCATCATTAGTCAATATTATGAGGCCATGCGAATCCTTGTCCAACCGACCGACAGGGAACACTTCGGGAACAGCGATCTCTTCGGTCATGAGGCCACGCGCTTTGTGGTAGGCCAAATATATGTAAGGTTTTTGGGCGCCCCGAAATTTTACTTCCACTTTGTCAGTCTCTACTACTTTATCGCCCAAGACCGCGAGCCGTCCGTTTATAAAGACTTTTTTATCGGCAATTAGCTCATCCGCCCCTCTGCGAGTCGAGTGTTTTTGGAGCGCCAAATATTTGTTGATCCGCATCGGGAACACTGGCTTTTCTATATTTTGTTTATCTTTTTTCATATTGTTTTACGAAATCAGGCCGACCCAACATCCTTTGGGGATCGGGCTTGCAGTATAGCATTATACAAAAGAATGGGTTAACAGTTCTCTAATAAAAACACACAGGCTCAACCTGTGTAAATTCGTCTGACAAAATATAAAATGGATACTTGAGTGGTATTATTTAAGCATGCCTCATTTTACCTACATCCTCGAATGTGCTGACCAGACTCTGTATGTCGGCAGTACCAACAATTTGACCAAGCGACTCAGTGAGCACAACCACTCCAAATCCGGCGCGCATTACACCAAAATCAGAAGGCCGGTTAAGCTTTTGTATTCAGAAACTTTTGCAACTCTTAGGGAAGCTCGGCAAAGGGAAGCCGAAATAAAAAAGTGGGTAAGGAGTAAAAAGATGGCACTAATACAAAGTAAGAAGGCGCATCAACCTATGTCTTGACAATGAATTCTATTTGTAGTAATATATAGATAGTTATCCTCACCCTAGGAAAACTGCCACTTGGCTTACGGTGGCAAGCTTTGCATGGATGGGTCTTGAACGCCATGTGAGGAGAAAGGATATATGAGCCAAATTCGAAAGTACTTTCCAAACTACAAGATTAGTCGTGGTGGAGACGCCACATTGTCGGGTGAAGTAATCGTGTTTAAGTACGCTGAAACATACTTCACGACAAAACTGCCCCTTTTCGGGGCCACAGAAACACAAAAGACAGTGCTTCGGTGGGCCGAACTCAACACCCCACCCGTCATGAGCGTTTGGCACGAGTCGCCAACAGCTTCTGATCTTGGGCCTTTCTACCCCGATCAGTTTTGGCTACATCGTCGCTATTTTCCATACGCAATGGCAGTTGCAACAGTCGACTGCTTAGGT
>CAZHJF010000091.1:0-2686 GCA_964532885.1 uncultured Candidatus Saccharibacteria bacterium | reverse complement strand
AACCAGGAACTGCCTAGGACGCCGTAGATCCATACTCCAGAAGACGCGGTCCAGAACGAATAATCGTTCCAGCGGTTCCTCATAAAGGCATAATCTGCGTCATGCAGACTCTCCCAATAGAACCGCCCCTCGCTCGACTGGAAGTTCCAGTCACCGATGCTTATCAGCCAGCCATCGGGGCTGGTGTAACCGTCGGTGTTTTGCTTGAAATATCGGTTGGAGTACGTGTTCTCGTACTCCTCGTAGGTTAACATCGCGCCCTGGGCCGAAAGGGCCAGGACGAGGATCATGACTAGAGCCAACGCGATTTTTTGCATCTGTGATACATTATAACACAACCATAATCAAATTGTCAACTGTCCCTTTGATATTAGTTACTACGGTGGATCCCGTTAGAGTTTTACTTTATACAAAATGCTGTATAATATAGTTATTGTAATCAAGTGTAATTATTAACTTTTATTAGTGAATAAAAAACTCTAACGGGGTGGAAGATCTAAACAAACATCAACTCATATTACTCACTTTGCTTGTGAGTTTCGTTACATCAATTGCTACAGGCATTATTACCTTTACTTTGCTCCAACAAGCTCCGGTTGAGATCACTCAAACCATCAATCGTGTGGTTGAACGCACAATCGAGAAGGTCACACCCGAAGAAGGCAAACAGGGCCAAGTCAAAGAGATAGTTACAACCGTAGTAAGCGAAGAAGACAGGGTGCTTGAAGCGATTGAAAAAAACACCAGATCAATTGTTCGTATACGAGGCACAGGGACCGACGGTAGTGAAGTTTTTCTAGGGTTGGGTCTCGTCGTCTCAGATAGCGGGATAGTGATTTTTGATAAGAGTATTTATGTTGGTGGTACCGGATACACAGTGCTATTTTCTGATTCTAAATCTTTATCAATCTCCAAATTCTACTCTGATCCAAATTCAAACTTAGTTTTTGCCAAGGTTGGCAAACCTTCAACCGAAAAGTACACATATTATCCTGCCAAATTTGCTAACACTTCAAATCTCAAATTAGGACAAACCATAATTGCCGTTGGCGGTCGCGATTCAAACACTGTCGCTATAGGGCGCATTGCGGAGCTGCAAAAGAGTCTAGAGGGTGGGGTAGTAAAGATAGTGAGCGATATTTTGCCCCTACGCAATAACGCCGGTAGTCCACTACTAAATCTTTCTGGTGAGGTGGTGGGGGTCGGCCTCGCTCATAGCACAGCTTCAGATACGCTTGTTTTTAACCCAGCTTCCTTCATCCAGAATGGCCTAAAAGATGCCCTAACTGATTTTTCTAAATAATTTCATTTTTCCAATAAAATATGATATAATCTGAACTCTCAAGGTTTATGGTTCTATTGATTTCACCCTGAGGTTTGAGATATTTTGCAAGTTTTTTATATATAAATTAAAGTTAAAATATGCCACCATTCAATCAATTCACAACAAAAGCCAAAGAAGCAATTCGCAAAGCGCACGAATTGGTGATTGAACGTGGTCAAAACCATGTCAACCCAATGCATCTTTTGACGGCACTCATTCTTCAAGAAGAAAGTATGGTGGCCTCAATTTTGGATAGATTGGAAGTAGACACCATCTTACTCACTGATTCACTTTTGGAATCGATCGAAACCGGCACGACAAGTAGCACAGTCTCGCCTTCCTATCAGATATATCTCACTCCTGAGTTGGCACACGTGATTGAAAATTCATCCAAGATTGCCTCATCGATGAATGATGAATTTGTTTCGACAGAACATTTGTTTGTTTCTTGTCTTGATGTGCCGAGTGCGGCTCGCGATCTTTTGAGTAGGTTCAAATTAGACAAAGAAAAAGTTTCTCAAGTTATTCAAGAATTAAAATTGGGCAGAGGCGTAGAAAAGAAATCCGAGACCAAAAATAAGGCAATCATCAAGTACACGCGCTCGCTTACAAGATTGGCCAAAGAAAACAAGCTCGATCCTGTCATCGGTAGAGATGAAGAAATTTCTCGCATTGTACAAATCTTGTCTCGCCGCACCAAAAACAACCCGATACTTATTGGTGAAGCTGGCGTTGGCAAAACTGCTATTGCCGAAGGGCTTGCTATGCGGATCGCGACTGGCAATGTGCCGGAATCTTTGCGCGACAAAGAATTGGTCTCTTTGGACCTAGGTCTTTTGGTGGCCGGTACAAAATATCGAGGTGAATTTGAAGAGAGACTAAAAAATATTATAAAAGAGATTGAAAAATCAGAAGGCAAGATTATTCTTTTTATCGATGAGATACACACAATAGTCGGAGCGGGGTCAGCCGAAGGGTCACTTGATGCTTCAAACATGCTCAAGCCGCCTCTTTCACGAGGTGAACTCCGAGCGATCGGGGCGACTACACTCAAGGAATATCAAAAGCATATTGAGAAAGACCCAGCACTCACTCGCAGGTTTCAACCGGTTTATGTCGCTGAGCCTTCAATCGAAGATGCGATTACAATATTGCGCGGACTCAAAGAGAAGTACGAACTCTATCACGGTGTGCATATTACTGATGATGCTATAAAATCGGCCGTCAATCTTTCGGCCCGCTATATTAGCGATAGATTTTTGCCAGATAAAGCCATCGATTTAATCGATGAAGCCTCGTCGCATCTCAAAATTTCTCTGGAGAATATGCCCAAGATTTTACAAGAGACCAACTCTAAAATCA
>CAZHJF010000090.1:2490-2771 GCA_964532885.1 uncultured Candidatus Saccharibacteria bacterium | reverse complement strand
TTATGGCCTTCGTCACACTTTCTTCTCTCGCCAACTCTCTCAACTTCATACATGAAATCTACGGAGTTTGGCGACCAGTAGTCACAGGAGTAGCCGCAGGTGGAGTTTTCCTCCTCTCAAGTACAATCCTAGAACGGAAATGTAAATAATTTTGCCATTAGGGAGGGGTGAGGCGAACGCCTCACCCATTTTTATTTGACTAAATTCCGCCAAAGCGATTGCAGATTTGCTTAAAATATGGTTGAGTATTGGTGTAGGTAAAAGTCAATGAAGACACTAAA
>CAZHJF010000090.1:0-2480 GCA_964532885.1 uncultured Candidatus Saccharibacteria bacterium | reverse complement strand
TTTGCTGAAAATTTACATAGCCAGGCACGGGCAAGATAGGGATAATGCGAATGGCATTCTGAACGGTCACCGCAACTTGCCACTTTCCGAAATTGGGAGGCGACAAGCACAAGAGCTTGCATCTGGTATCAAAGCGTCTAGTCTAACCTTTGACGCTGTGTACTCTTCGCCACTTTGTCGAGCTTTAGAGACGGCACAAACGGTAACCAATGAGCTCAAACTACCAACTCCAGTTGTTGTTACCGAACTCATCGAAAGAGACTTCGGTGTGATGACCGGGAAGCCGACAAAAGACATCTGCTTGCTTTGCGAGCCAGACGTGATCAAGACTGAAACCATAACCTACTTTCTCTCTCCAGAGGGCGCGGAAACATTTCCACAACTCCTGCACAGAGCAAGGACTTTTCTCCGCCATCTTCAAGCGATAGTAGTAGATGGCGATGTGCTCCTTGTAACTCACGGCGATATCGGCAAAATGATCTTCGCGGCATACTACGGACTGGACTGGCAGTCGGTTCTCACCACGTTCCACTTTGGTAACTCCGAACTACTGCTCCTGTCAGAAGACTGCAAGCCCGAAGAAGCACATCTTGTCCGCATCGAACAATTCAATCACTAGCTAAACTCAAAGGGCGACCAGCAATGGTCGCCCTTTTCTTTTTTACAAAATTTTAATTAGAATTTAGTATAACCCTCGACATAGAACCCACACTCAATAGGTTTGTGGTAGGCAAAATTGCGGAAAATAGGGAAAATAGATTGCATTTTTTATAAAATATTGATTAAATTTAAATAGGAGGTCGGTCCGTTATGAATTTTTTGTTATTTGCCGGGCTTGCGTTCCTAGTAAAAAAGGCAATAGATATTAGGATGAACAAGAAGAAACCACTCTGTTCAGACCCACCTTGGCTTCAGGCCACATTCTTTCATCAAGAGCTAGATAAAAAAATTACGCAAATGCATTCTGACAAAAAGACCACTCACTCGGACTGGCAGGAACTGCTTCCTGTTTGTGAATATGCCGATAAGTGGTCGCGTGCCACACATCCGCACATAAAAGATATAGCGGGGAAAGCGGCTCGGGTGAAAGAGATCATGAAAAGCTATGCATCATAATGTCGTGAAAAGCCGCGCGTCTTTCTGGACCCGAGCGGCTTTCTTTTTATACAAAAAAGTGTAATATCGGGACAGGAAGGAGATTGTCATGGCAGATACAAGTCGGTATGAATATCCAGATGTACCGTGTTCAGACTGTGGGAAAGCGGGGAATGTATTCTGGAAGCATTGGGGGCCACTCGTGCCAAACGGTACAGTTGGGTCGTTCGATGAAGAATGCTGGCAAGCCCGTATGGACGACTACAACAACGGTCGTCCGATACGACCTCTGGGGGTCAGAGAGGAAAATACCACTGCCCAAACTCTAAATAAATAGCCCCCACGATATTAATTCTGGGCGACCAGCACTGGCCGCCCTTTTCATTTGGGAAAATTTAAACGACACAAAATGTTAATGAAAATAAAATTTGCAAAGAAAAAACCCGCAGTGCTGTGACATGCGGGGACCACTTCTGTCGGATTTTGTCCAAAGAGGTGATTATCATTTATTTGGAAAGTTTGGAATACTTTTGGCTCTTGCAGAAAATTCCTGCAAGAAAGCCGGACAAGCCACCGGACCGGGACACTTCGCAATGATCTTATATATGTAAAGATCATCATTCTCCAATGGCTCTTTCTTGTGTATAAGCTCGACGACCGCCGGCTCTAGCTTTTTGTAGACTCTAAACTCTTCCTGCATTCGCTCAGCTCGACTCATTTCTGGTCGAAAGAAACTTTTTGGTTTCTCTAAGTGAGTCGCTTCGTGAGCAAGCCCAAGACAGAAGCTGTTTTTGTTCATTCTATTGAAGCCGGTTCGAACCCCACTATCCACCCGCACCGAGAGCACAACATAATCCGCAACGACGGTGATGAACGGTATATTGTCTCCGTAACCAGCAATCATCGTAGCGCTGCCAAACTCGTTGTTCTCATTGAAAGCGATACGAGTATGGAGACGATGTCCAATTTTCTCCAGATAGATCCACCGAAGCTTCTCTCGTAGCAGGGTGGGCATGTAGGAGACGTTTTCCGGAAGATCCGGATTGCACGACTTGAACATCGAGTCGATTAGTTCGATTGCTCCTTGCTTGGTGAAGCTAGGAGTTTGAGTCTTTGGACCTTGCGCTTGTAGCATCAAAGCCAAAGAAAGCAGCAGAAATATTTCTCTCACTTAACCCTCCCAAAGAACATACGAACTTTTCATGAGTAAATCTCCCAAAAAAACTTAGCACTTTTCACCTTATTTGTCAACAAAAGTTGAGGTTTGTAAAGGTCAGCTAATAGGGTTTGGATAAAAAAAGACAGCAGGATTACTCGCAAATGAAAATTGGTAGTTGTATAATTATAGCCATATTTACATATAATAAATTATAAAATGGAACCAG
>CAZHJF010000089.1:0-2795 GCA_964532885.1 uncultured Candidatus Saccharibacteria bacterium | reverse complement strand
AGGTTTTGGGCGAGGTCGAGGCCCTCGTGAGTCTTGAGCTCGACTGTGATTGCCGGGATGCCGATAGAAGCAAGCCAGCCTTCGGCGTCTCCCGTTATGGCATAACTCTCAAATTTTTCGATTGGCTTATAGCCCGATGCTTTGGAATAGAGATTCATAATATCAAGCGTCGCGGGCAAAATACCTTCTTCGCATTCCGAAGCATAAACCGCATTGCCTTGGCTGTGCCAAAAGACAACTGCTTGGATAGTTGATTTATTTTTTAGAACAAAATCTCGCAGAGCTTTGGTTTCCGGTTCGGAAAAGGGCGCTTTGCCTGCGCTGACTTTCTCGCCTCGCCAAGTGCTCTCGGGTTGCCATTTGCAATCGAAGTTGCGATTGAGGTCCACGTCGTTGCCGTTGAACCGACCGACGGCTGATTTTTCGATGCCGTCGGGGTTGAGGTTTGGAATCACGGTCACGCTTAAATTTTCTGGCACTTCTATCGTATTTGCTTTTAAGAAAGCGAGCACTTCCTCGGCGAGTTGCACGCTGTTCCACTCGTATCCGCCGTGCACGCCACCCACAAAGACTAGGTGTTTGCTCCTACCTTCACGATAGGTGTAGCTTTCGATTGGCCTAGCTTCGACCGAGGTGCCGATCGCGCCACTGGTCCAATCGGGCTTTACTTCGACAATCGGCGCAGGCGTCTCTTTGCCTAGAAACACTAACATACCTACACCCAAAACGGTCAGAGCTAGAAAAATGATAATAGCTGGCTTAGAAAACCAAAACATTATTCTGCATAGTATTTTAATACAGCCTCAATGCCTTTGAGGTTTTTGCTCCATTCGGTCTCGGTGTGATTGGTAAGGAGGACGCTAATTGCCGGAATATTTATTTTGGCGAGCCAGTTGACCATGTCGCCAGTTATTTCATAAAAGTCAAAATTTTCATACGCTGGGTAGCCCGAAGCAGTGGCGTAGGTTTTGGTCAAGGTTTTGGTTTCGCTTGACACGCCATTGTGACAACTTGAAGCATAGACTCCGCCCGCCGAGCTGTACCACACCACGACCGCTTTTGGCTTATTTACTTCCACATAATTTTTTAAAGCCTTGCTTTCTGGTTCCGAAAAGGCGCTCGCGCCACCGCTCACATTTTTGTTTTGCCACAGCGCCGAAGTTTGCCAATCACAATCAAAGTTGCGATTGAGGTCCACTGTGTTTGCGTTGAATCTGCCCGCCACTTGTAGCTCTTGCGAAGTCGGCACGTCAGCACGTACAAATCTTCCAGCTTTGCCCACGGTTTTGTTTAAGCCGTCTGGATTCAAAACAGGGATGACCGTAACTTTGACATTGCTTGGTACAATAGTCGGATTTGCTTTCAAATAATCTACCAACTCATATGCGACGAGGCTCGTGTTCCACTCATACCCGCCGTGGATGCCACCGATAAAAAGTAGTTCGGTTTCCCCAGTGCCAAAGTGATAGGCCGTGATGTCTCTCGCTTCTACCGATTTGCCAATCACGCTTTCGGGCGCATTAACCTCGTTTGTAGTCGTGGCTGTTTGGTTTAGGGCGTTATCACCAGCCTGATTTTGGTTGACCTCTGGCTCATTGCCGCTTTTAGTAAAATAATAAATACCAATACCCACCAGAATTATCACCACCCCAACAATCAATTTTTTCATAGTAGTAGAGTTAGCCTATAACAAGCCTCAATTATAGCATAAATAGGGGTGCTCTGGGATTTTACATCCCCCTAAACTTTTCTAAAATTTCGGATTCATCGATGTCGGTCCGGCCGTATTTGACTGATTGAGCTTTCATTTTTGGAATGAGAAAGTCTGTGGTCTGCCATTCAAGCTCGCTTTTGCTTTCAATATCGCCACTCCTTTTGCTCAAATCTTGACTAATAAGTTTGCAAAGAAAGTAGATTGTATACAATCTTTAGTTTAAATAAAATATTGATTATGAGACTTTAGTTGCTCAAGATCAATCTCGTCAAAAAAGATTCCATCGTTCATATTTTTGATTGCTTTAAATACATGAAAAGTCATGTTTTCAGGAACATCATCGTAAGTGACCCATTTTAAATCGTCGCACTTGTTTGGTTCCATATTTGTGATTTCGCCTCTCCATTTTCTTGCTCTAAAAAAGAAATCAACTCGATCACCAGTCTCGTCATGCTTTGGTCTGTATGAGACATGAACAAGTTCTAGGTCTGTTTTATTTAAATCGATCCCAATTTCTTCTTTTGCTTCTCGAATAATTGCTTCAGTAGGTAATTCTCCTTCTTCAACATGTCCTGCGGGGACTTGATAATTTCCATCTTGGTATCCTGTATTGCAACGGCGCGCAATAAGAATTCTCCCATCTTTTTCGAGGAAGAGGTAAGAGGCCGGAACCGCTTTGTTACGAATTTTCATTATTGTAATTCTAGCTTAACTATCAAATTTCGTTCATGGATTTGATTATCCCTCGCTGTACTCGGGACGCTCAAGTTTTGCAGCCAAATCAAAGATTTGGGCAAAATTGGCGGCTGCGGGACCTGGAATTTCTTCTTACAGAAGCTGTCCACTCATTGGCTCTCGAGTACTCGAGCTCAATGAGTCTTGCGAAGCTCCAAGTATTCGCTTCTCACCCTCGACTCAAAAAGTTTTCAGTCAAAACTTTTTGGTCTGGGCACCGGCTCGAATTTTTTGGTGCTCCAAAAAATATACTCCGCCGTTGGAATACACGACGCAAGAACAGCGTGCGTACCCCCGCACAACCCGACGCGTACGCGGTGGGGGGCCAGGGTTCGAACCAACATAC
>CAZHJF010000088.1:0-2801 GCA_964532885.1 uncultured Candidatus Saccharibacteria bacterium | reverse complement strand
CAGTCAAAGGCTCGACAAATTTTGAAATACTCTTTGGGGCAGGGGTAGCTATTTATTTTATAGTTCATATAGCTATAAATGTGGGGATGAATATTAGACTTTTGCCTGTAACAGGCACGCCATTACCTTTTATGAGTTATGGCGGTACTCATATTTTGTCAGAATGTATTCTTCTGGGTTTGCTTATGTCTATAAATCAATACTCTAGAATTGCCCACAAGGATAGGGCCAACAGCATCTCTTTGTAATGTTATCCACATTATTTTTGTTTGTCTAATAATTGCAATGCTATAATTAACCGTGATGGCGGATTTTTTGCAATCACCAATATTACCAGGTCAATCTTTACCAAGGCACGAACACAAAAGGATGCTTTGGTTACTTTTGGTTGTGGTAATTGTGGCGGTTATTATTTGTCTCGCTTATGTTTTTGGTTTTTCTGGTCAAAAGTCATATCTTGAATCAGAACAAGAACCAGTTGTAAATGCGAAAACACAAGAACAAATGATTGCAGAGGATCTTGCAAAGTCAGCAATATATCTGGATGAAAAGACAAAATCAGATATTGCCGCTAGTCTCAATAAGTCGGCTATTGTACTTACAGAAAAACAAAAGGCTGATATTGCCGCTCAATTAGCAAAATAAAAATAATTACAAAACTAATCCAACAGATTATGAAAAACACATTATCGAGCATAAAGAAAATAGCAACAGTCTCAGGATTATTCCTTGGAGCTTTTGTTCTTTCTGCTATAGCTGCTAACAGTTGGACGCCAGCAACCCAAAACCCACCAAATGGTAATACCGATGCGCCAATCAATGTCGGCATATCTCCTCAATTCAAGACCGGTCCTTTGGCTGTTGGTAAAACTTCAGTTCCTGCCACTGGTTTTGATTTGGATGTTGATGGTCTCGGTTTGTTTACAGGACTCAGTGTATCAGGTAGTGGCTATTTTTCAGCAGATGGCACTTTTCTTGGAAAAGTCGGCATTGGTACAAATGCTCCAACAAAGAAATTGGAAGTTGTTGGTGGTCCAATCAAAGCTACCGGAGGCCTTATCATAGAAACTGTCACGACTGATCCAGTAAACCCTGAAAGTGGTAGAATGTGGTTAGTTACTCCTTAGTATTATCGATTTAAGCATGATAAATATTTACAGAAACACTAAGTACACCATATTATTTTTGGCCATATTTGGTTTGTTTTTCACCAAATCTGTATTAGCTCAGACGGCTTCTTTTATTGACATTGGTTTTAGAGTCAACCAAGGCACTTTGACTTCACCAGATATTCAACGTATTGCAATCGAAAATCCATCAAGTCCAGTTAGTTCACCTTTGAAATTGGCAAAAAACGGCATCAAGTATAATGTGGCTTTGGTAGACCCTTCTCATCCTCTGGCAACAAAAGTCCATATCAAATTAGCAGACGGTATTATCAAAGCTTTGCGAAGATTTGCTATGATAGTTATTGATTTTCCTGATCAATCTGCCGGTGTTGATGGTCATGAGTCATCTCTGGGTTCATATTTTTATGCAACATTTAATATAAATAACAATTCACCGTATAAGGTTGATTTTGATAGAATAGATTTTAAACCAGTTCATGAAGAAACCGCTCCAAATAGTTTTTCTATTGATCCTGGTAAAATTCTTTCACAGGGAGGTTTTGGAAATATTAGTCGAAGCATGATGGTGTTACTGGGTTCACCTTATATAAGCAAAGAAGGCTCGGCAACTTATTCTGTAAAAGTTGATGGGGTAGAAGTGGATACAGTAACATATACCTGGGCTTATAATTTTTAGATTTACCGTTTAAGTACTTCATTTAAAAAATAATTTTCATATATGAATAATAAAAACTTATCAAACAAAATCGCGACGATAGCCGGCCTGTTTCTTGGAGCTTTTGTTCTGTCAGCCCTAGCTGCAGATTGGACAGCACCAACCGCCAATCCTCCAGCAAACAACACTAAAGCACCGATCAATGTAGGTACGATTCTGCAATCCAAAGATGGTACCTTAACTGTAAAAAATATGTCCGTTGGAAAGACCACAGTTCCAGCTTCTGGTTATAGCTTTGATGTTGTAGGTAACGGATTATTGAGTGGCTTATTGGTTAGTGGTAAGACCGTCACGGATACTTTGCAGATTGGTAGCACCGATATTTCAAAAACAGGCTATGTTTTGACTAACAAAGATGGTACAGGTGAAGCAGAATGGAAACCTAACACAAGTGGCTTGTCTGGGGCATCGAGAATATATTGTGCGGCTGCTAGTGATGGAAAAAAATATTATATACCAAAAGACAAGGATGATGCTTTTTCTACCTTGATAGATCTGATAAATACAGAGATCTCTTCAGAATTAAACCCCTCTAGTAATCAGCTATTAAATCTTGATAGCCTTAGTACTAATGAAAAAGTAGGTCTATTGAAAACCAGTTTTAAAACAAAGAGCCGTACAGAAGATTACTTCTCCATAGCTGACAGAAAGATAACCAACACTAATGCTCCAAGAGCATATTGTCCTACAGGTAAGAATCTATTATTCCACTCCATGATAGGTTGGGCAAAAGATGAACAGAATAATGCTCTCGAACAGATTGTAGGCGTTATAAATGGCAATTATACTGAAAACTATATTAGTTGTGTGGCAAAAGGCCAAGATCGTCCTACTCTAGTCGTCGGTATGGGACTTTGTATATAATCAACATCAAATACAAATCAAAAAGCACCTTCTTAAAGGTGCTTTTTGATTAAACATAATATTCAAACAATAGAGTCCAGAGCTTGTTCTTG
>CAZHJF010000087.1:1891-2865 GCA_964532885.1 uncultured Candidatus Saccharibacteria bacterium | reverse complement strand
CTCCGCTCTTTGTCTGTATCTTCCATACGCAATAAAAATCGGCCGTTCTTTTGTTTGGCAAAAATATAATTATAGAGCGCGGTCCGCACACTACCCATATGCATAAGGCCCGTTGGGCTTGGCGGAAAGCGGACTATGACTTTTTCCTGTGTTTTCATACTTATATTCTAGCCTATTTTGGGTTTACTATTACTATTGACAAAGTTGTATAAAGGTGTATAATATATGTAGATGTTTGGAAAAAAATATAAATATGCGGGGGTGGTGACCCCCCTACCGTGGAAAAGTCACCGGTTCACTTCTCCTTCTGTTGGCTCGGCAGCGAGCCAGCAAGAGGAGAGAAAAGAAATGTTTGTAACCGAATTCGATGAGGATGGGATTGAATTCGGTTATCTCGCCGGCGATGCCGGCGAAAAAACACCCGCTATCAGGCGGGGTGGAGAAATCCTTCAAAGAAATCAGGTCATGATGGACATGACCTATTACTACTGGGACGGAAGGAGTTGGACTCTCTGATCCCATGTAGCCTCGGCGCGCGTTGCGTGACCGGGGCTTTTTGTTTGTATCACCCCCCCCGCGCCCTCTACTCCAATTCCTCATGCCCCAAGGCCATCGAGAGGAGCTCGGTTGCGATTTTGTCGGCGGCATCTGGTTTGAAAAAGGCTTTGGCGGCTTCTTCTTGTTTTCTTTTGAGCTCAGGGTTTTCTACAATTCGCCTAATTTCTGAGATAAAAATATGTGGAGTTAGATTTTCTTCTTGAATGACCGAACACGCCCCCTCTTCGTTGTAAGCAAAAGCATTTTTGACTTGGTGGTTACCGTTGGACTCGGCTATCGGGATTATGATGGAAGCCTTACCCCAGGAAGCAATTTCAAATATTGACGATCCGGCTCTTGAGATGATTACCGAAGCTGCACCTGCGGCCATCATCATCTCTAGACTGTTCATATAGCCCAAGATTTTGTAATGTTTT
>CAZHJF010000087.1:0-1881 GCA_964532885.1 uncultured Candidatus Saccharibacteria bacterium | reverse complement strand
CGATCTTAGTTTATTGCCAAGCAAAATCGCGTCTGCAGACTCTTTGACTATCTCATAATTTGCTGGACCTACCTGATGAATTATTTGATAGTTTTTGACCAGTTCTTCCAGGGTATCAAGAATAATATTGTTTATGGTTTGAGCACCTTGTGAACCGCCGAGGATAAAAATGGTTGGCAAGCTCTCGTCAAATTCGAAGAAATCAAAAGATCCGTTAGTGATTGGAGCCATTTTTTCAGACATGATGGGTTGTCCGGTGTAAGCAACTTTGGCAGATTGAAAATAATTTGAGGCTTCTTTGTATGACAAAGCAACGCGATGAGCAAAATGCCCTGCCCATTTGTTGACTCGTCCTGGTACGGTGTCGGACTCATGAACTATAACTGGTATACGCAAAAGTCTGGCGGCGACCAATGTAGGAAAGCTTGCAAAACCACCTTTGCCAAAAACCACGTCGGGGTAGATATCAAACAGATCGAGCGTGGTGCCGATTATGCCCCAAGCTGTTTTAAAAAGATCAAAAAAATTCCAAATAGAAAAATATCTTCTGACTTTGCCGGCTGTAGTTTTTTTGAATAAAATATTGTTGTCAAAAAGGACGCCCTGATTGTAAGGAGTAGGCGAAAAAAAATATAATTGTGGAGGAATTAATTTGTTTTCTTTGGACAGTTTGGTGACTGATTGTGCGACGGCAATAATTGGGTAAAAGTGTCCGCCCGTGCCGCCGCCTGTAAATACGATTTTCATTTCATTTTTGTTTTATTATTTTTGTTTGTCTGGAAATATTCATAACGATACCGACTTCGAGCAAAACGATAAACAAAGACGAGCCGCCATGACTCACAAAAGGCAGAGTGATGCCGGTGAGTGGCAGTATACCAAGCATGCCAGAAATATTTATAAGGGCTTGGGATATAATCAGTATAACAATACCAAGTGCGAGCAGTCTACCGTACTCATCAGGGGCATTTGAAGCGATCTTTAGGCCGGCAAGACTAAACATCAAAAAGGTGCCCACTAGTATGACTCCACCGACAAACCCAAACTCTTCGGCGGCGACAGCAAAGACCGAGTCGCCGACTGGCTCGGGCAGATAGCTAAACTTTTGGACGCTTTGACCAAAACCTCTACCCCAAATTTTACCAGATCCAACCGCGATCAGGGATTGGTTGAGCTGGTAGCTTACGGTCTTTTGGTTTTCTTGAGGGTTCAACATGGCGTCAATCCTCTGTCTGACGTAGGGCCTGGTGAAAGCAAGAATCGAGAGTAGGATTAATCCGCAAAATAAAATTGCCCCAACGTGTCGCCACTTTGCTCCCGCGACTATATACATAGAAAGTCCAGCAAACATCATGACTGCGAAGGTGTCGGTGTCTGGTTGGAGTAAAAGCACAATGCCAACTAGCACAGATAGCAAAATAAATGGCAGGAGACCAAATTTGAAAGTGTCGATTTTAGCTTTAAAAGCAGAGGCCCACGCGGCAAAATAACAGACAAAACATAGCTTCAAAAGTTCCGAGGGTTGAAAGGTGGCAAAGCGCAAATTGAGCCATCTCGCTGCTCCGCCGTGTTCCATTCCGATACCTGGTACAAAGACCATCAAGGTTGCGAGTATTGATATAACGAAAAATATTAAGGCATATTTTTTCCAGATATGGTAATCAATCCTCGCAAAGATGATGCAAGCGATAGAACCCAAAAACAAGCCAAAGAAAATTTGATTGAAGGCTATGCTCGAAAACTTGATTTCATTTTTTGCTAGTACACCAAGTGAAGCAGAACTAAAAATAAAAAAACCCGCTACCGTAAGGCAGATGGTCCAAAACAAGAAAGGTCTATTTATTTTTGAAAGTCTTTGGGACACACTCATATTTTAGCACA
>CAZHJF010000086.1:889-2904 GCA_964532885.1 uncultured Candidatus Saccharibacteria bacterium | reverse complement strand
AGCTATAAAAGAATATCTGGACAAGAGAGTAGATGTAGATGACGCTTTGTTTATCCGGTTAAGTCGGGAAAGCGCCAAGAATGGCGATCTAGCTCTCGATCCGCGCTCGGTTGAGAGAATTATCAAATACTGTGCCATCAAAGCCGGTATTTCTAAAAAGGTTACTCCGCATGTTTTGAGGCATCTTTTTGCAACCGACCTACTCTCGAATGGCGCCGACCTCCGCTCGGTTCAGATGCTTTTGGGTCATTCCAATATAAATACAACGCAAATATATACTCACGTTACAGATGCAGAGCTCCGAAAGGTCCATAAGATGTTTCATGGGAAGAAGCGTGGCTAGATACTGAGGCTTGCCTCGAGCTTGCTGAGAGACACCTCAGGGAATCTATAAATAAGAAAACTAAACTAGTTTGTTTTATTCCAATGATCACCAAAAATATCTCTAAAAAAATTAGCTAAGTTTGTATTTTCAATCATTATTCCCACACCGTCTTTGTAGGAAAATATATAGATCTTATTACCTACAATATAAAAAGCAGCTTTGTGATATTCAGTATCAATTTTCTTAAATGTTCTTCCAAAGGAATTTTGTCCACCCAGCTTATCAATGTCAGATTCTCTCGGTATAAAAAGTTCAGATGTTATGCCCAGTTTATGTCTTTGTTCGACAAAATTCTCAATGAATTTTTCCATACCCGGATAGTATTCGTTTATAGCATAACCTTTAAAGGTTTTGTATTTTCCTTTTGAATAGGTATTCAATATATTTGTTAACAATCTTCGCAACCCTTCTTGACCTTGGTAATATTGAACTTTTGGTAATTCACTATTCATACTCTTGTCAGCCATCAATCTGATGATCTCGTTGTCGATTTTGTGCTTATTGGCTTCTAGCTCACTTTTCTTGTGGTCAATTAGAGATTTTAATTCAAAAATATTTACTGCGAATTTTTTTATACCTCTTATGTCTGTTTGTTCAGCTAAACCATGATTAACAAGAGAATTCAGAATATAATAAAGAGACTGCCTTGGAATTTTGGTTTCTTGGCTTATTTGGCTAATATTTGATAATCCTATTTTGAGTAGGGTTAAATAAACTTGAATCTCTTTTTTATTACAACCCAAGCTGTGCAGTATGTTATCCATATTATTTGACGAAGTTTTTAGTCAATTGTAGTCGTTAAACCTATTAAACAATGCTTGTGATCATTATATTATAATAATTATTGATATTATGTCAATAATAGTATTAGATTTGAATTGAAGATTTAGCACTTTGAAACAGATTATTTATGAAAACAAAAGTCGCCGCCATAATGGTCGGTCGGTTCGGACATGGTCACAGTATCGCCTTTCAACCCAACGCCATTATGAGTGTTGTGGGGGCACTGGGCGACAATGTGACATGTCGTGTGTTCGACGAGATATATTTGGGTCACCAGGCCTTGAACAATCTCGTGAATGAGTTTGGCCCGGATGTGGTTCTTATCAGTGTGCCGGTTTCCGGATACTACGATTCGGCGATTGAGCTAGCCACGTATTGGGCTTATACCAAAGGAAAACGTGTCCTCTTAGGGGGATACCATTTTTCAATTCCGGGTAGCCGCATACCCGAACTTGCGGCCAAAAGGTTGCGCCTGCCGATATGTTGTGGCGATGGTCGACCTACGGTTGTTGATTTCATGAAATACGTCGATGGGAAACTTAGGCTGGAGGAAGTTCCTAATTTGGTTTTCATGAACCCACAAAATCGCTTGGTCAAGACTCACCAAGAATCCGTTAGTGTTGATTGCGAACAGGTAGCCACTCTTCCTTTGGGTGTCATTGACCCAAGACGTTATTGGAACAGGGTTGGTGAAGTTGATCAACTCAGTCGGCTTCGCATTGGAAGAACCTGTGTTGGTCCGAATGTTGTGCGGGGCTGTACATATCGGTCAGCTTTGCATAGGCACGGCAAGAGTGCTTGCAATTTCTGCACGCTTACAAGTGAACATTTAGCTGCAAGCGGTGTT
>CAZHJF010000086.1:0-879 GCA_964532885.1 uncultured Candidatus Saccharibacteria bacterium | reverse complement strand
TTCGTTTCTGGGAGTTGATGCAGAAGATGTACGACCATGTACTGTCTTTTGATTGGAATGGAGATCCAGGAGTAATGTGTTATCACGTAGGTGATGATATGGGAAGTGATCGGGAATTCGTTCGTGATATCCATAACACAATGCCTAGTTGGGCGAAAGAATCGAATCTTCGCCACAGGATGTACGCCTGGCATGTAGCCGACGAAAGACATGCTCATGAGCTGGTAAATATTGGCGTTCGTTGGCTCTATGTGGGAGCCGATGGTAAGGCGGGATTTACGAATCAATGGAGCAGTGGTCACCCGCTCTTGCGAACGCTGAATCTTTGTCGGTCAGCAGGCCTTGCGGTTCGTACAAGTTTTGTCCTAGGTCAACCTGGACAGACTTGGGATGACATTAAGCAATGGGAACTATTCAAGGGAAAAGTCTTCGATGAATACGGTTCAAGCATGTCTATTGTCTCTCAAGGTTGGGTCAATGTGGTCACTCCCGGTTCACCCAATTGGCAGAGACTTGCGTCTAAGTACCCCATCTTGGACGAAAATGATGTCGTCGATCTTGAATATGCTCAAATTGCATTCATTCGAGAGTTTACGCATCTTTGTGATGGTGGCAGAGATGCTGGTGATGTCTTGCGCGAGCTCTACCGTATTGCGGAGAGTTTCGATAGTGGCAAGAAATCGCCCTTTATCAAAGGGGTTGATTGATTCAGTTTTGGTTCGGTCATAAAACGCGAGCGCCTGACCAGCGCTTTTTTGTTGGTTGATGTTATAATCTCCCCATGCGCATTATTTCCTGGAATGTAAACGGCTTTCGAGCCAATGTTAAAAAAGGTGGTTTTGATTGGTTTTTGAGCGAGTCGCCGGATATTTACTGTAT
>CAZHJF010000085.1:0-2915 GCA_964532885.1 uncultured Candidatus Saccharibacteria bacterium | reverse complement strand
TTGCCCATTGAGCATCGACTTGTTCATTGGTAGAAACCAAAGAGTTGTAAGTTGACACTCCGTAAACCGCAATGACTACAACGACAGCTAAGATGATAAGCCAAGTTTTTTTCATACAAGTAAAATTATTTAATAAATTTAAGTTATCTCAATTCTACTATTAATCTATATCCTGTCAATTTTTGTTAGTGTTTTATCAGCCTAATATATTACATTGTCCAAAAATTCGCGGCCGCGAAAAGGTGGACAATGTAAATATTAATTATTTATTCAATTTAAATTTATCAAGTAGCCGACCGTCATCTTCTATGGAATCCGCGATCATATATAATACTTCTTCTTTCAAATCCAAATACTTTTTTAATAATTCAATAATTTCCTCGCAATTGTAAGGATAAACCCAAACACTGTGTTGCAGACAGACAAAACCGAAACTTCTCAAAATCAACCTCAATTGATCCCGAGTCTTTTTTCTTTGCTCCGAGATATCAAAAATCACTACCCTGTATTTTTTATCCCATTTTTTTGGTTTAACACTTGCTAGACTATTCAATTCATATCTCAAAATCAATCTCTTTCCCTTATCTGTGGCTTCCAAGTACTCAACATTTTTTGAGGTTTTTTTATTTATTAATCCTCTATCAATAAGTTTTCGTATATTTCTATTTATTTCGTAATTCCTAATTTTACGTTTCCTATTTCCCAGGGGTGTGTATTTAAGCAGTTGAACCGCATTGCCTGCAAAAGCTGCTACTGCAACAAAGCCCAAAACTCCGACTGTTATGAGAATATTTTTTCCGAGAGAAACGACTTTTTCTTTGGTTTCGGTTTTCATAATCAATAAAACTAATTGTATCAAAATTCGCGGCCGCGAAAAAGTGGACAAGTTATGTATGGGGTAAATAAAAAATAAAGCACAAATGAAAGCATTAATATTTTATAAACGAAAAGGCCCGCACACTACTTGCGTATACGAACGCTTTCGTGTGGGGCAGTCACTGCTTCTTTCCAAAAAAATGTGTAAGTGAATCTGTGCGGTCGAGATGGTCTTCTAATTTGTCCAAGAAGACAGGTAACACACTCAATCGGATACGATATGGGTGGATGAACGGGGACCAGTTGCGGGTAAATATATCACGCGACTCCTCAAACCATCCACGCTCCTTGAGTGTTGCCCCAATTTGATCGGTGTCCTGTTCAGAGAGAAATCTCATACACGGCTCATTCGATTTACCCATAAAACATTCGACTATGGTCATTGTGTGGGTTTCCTTCCATTATAATTCAATCATAAAGTATAGACATAGTCAACCATGTATTTATTTTCATGAACTTGGTATTATTTAGGTTATGAGTGAACTAAATAAATTGGAACAACAGAGACATTCTCTAGCCCATCTTTTAGCCGCGGCAGTGAAAGAGCTTTATCCGGACGCCAAGGCGACAATTGGCCCGGCTATCGATAACGGCTTTTATTATGATTTTGAATTCCCTACTCCTGTTTCCGATAGTGACCTACCAAAAATCGAGCAAAAAATGAAAGCGATTTTGCCTAAGTGGCAGGATTTCAAAGGCCGAGAAGTTACTCCTGCAGACGCCAAGGAGTATTGGAAAAATAACGAATACAAACTAGAGCTCATAGACGAACTAGTCGAGAAGGGTGAAAAAATAACATTTTACACTAGTGGCAATTTTACCGACCTCTGTCGAGGCGGACATATCGAAAATCCGGCTGACCAAATTGCGATTGATTCATTCAAACTCGACAAAATTGCTGGCGCTTATTGGCGCGGGGATGAGAAGAAAAAAATGCTCACTCGCATTTACGGTTTGGCTTTTGAATCCAAAGAAGCCCTCGAAAAATATCAGTGGATGATCGAGGAAGCCAAGAAGAGAGATCATAGAAAAATTGGTAAAGAAATGGATCTATACACTTTTTCTGAGCATATTGGCAGTGGTCTGCCTTTGTATACTCCAAAGGGCGCGTTTATAAGGGGTGCGATTACCAATTATATAGAGACTTTGCAAACAAAAGTCGGCTATACCCAAGTTTGGACTCCTCAAATCGCCAAGGCAGAACTCTTCAAAATTTCGGGTCACTACGATAAATATAAGGACGATATGTTTAGGGTTGTGTCGAATTACTCAGACGAAGAGTTTTTCCTCAAGCCTATGAACTGTCCCCAACACACCCAGATTTACGCCAGTCAGCAAAGAAGTTATCGAGATTTGCCTTTGCGCTATGCCGACTTTGCAATGCTTTATCGCGATGAACGTCCTGGTGAGCTAAATGGTTTGGCTCGAGTTAGAGCTTTTTCACAAGATGATTGCCATATCTTTTGTCGCGAAGATCAGGTTGATTTTGAAATTGATCAAGCTCTCAATATGACCAAGGAGGTAATGCAGACTTTTGGTTTTAAATATAGATACAGACTCTCTACTCGCGATCCAGCTCACCCAGAAAAATATCTTGGCGATCCAAAAACTTGGGATAAGGTTGAAAAGTGGGCAGAAGATATAATGAAAAGAAATGGTATAGACTATTTCGACGGACCAGGTGAAGCAGCTTTCTATGCTCCAAAAATGGATCTGATGGCGACTGATGCTTTGGGTCGAGAATGGCAACTCTCGACCGTGCAAATTGATTTTGTCATGCTTCACCGAGCAATTGTCGGCTCGCCGGAGAGATTTATGATGATTCTTTTAGAGCAATATGCAGGTAGCCTACCCCTCTGGCTTTCGCCTGTGCAGGTCAAGGTGATACCGGTGCGAGAGACACACAATGGATACGCGGAAGAAATTCTCAGGGTTTTGAAAGAGGCAGGTATCAGGGCCGAAGCAGATTTGGCTGATGAAAATTTGGGCAAAAAAGTGCGTTCTGCCAAAAATGACAAAATCCCCTACTGGATAGTTCT
>CAZHJF010000084.1:0-3019 GCA_964532885.1 uncultured Candidatus Saccharibacteria bacterium | reverse complement strand
TTTTAATAAAGCCGTATTTTAGATACTACTTATTATTTACTGATAATTTGATGTGACAGATTAGATAATTTTTTGACTGCTCGACAAGCTTATGGTGAACAAAATTTTGCACAAAAAGTAATTTTTTTTTAAAAAACACTTATTTTAGTAAAATATGGCTACAAATATGAACATTTGTATTAAATTGGGTATAAAATGCCAAAAATACTTGACAATAGTTTTTGGACTTGCTATACTATCTCCAGAAAGTCCATTTTGAGGAGGTGATTCTATGCAGGACTAGTAGGTGGTGCCACTTCCTTACAACTGCATAGAAGTAAGGAAGTGGCATTTGCCAAAAGTCCGTCATCTCTGACGAGTGGACTCAATGTCAACTTTAGATGTAGGAGAGTAACCCTATGTGGGACCAAAAAAAAGAGCTTTAGTCCATTGAGCTCCTCGGAGATTCCGAGAACTCACTGGACAAAAGCATGCGTTAGATTTTCATCTCCCCAAACGGGGACCAAAACCCCTCGGCTTCCCAACGGAAGCCGAGGGGTTAACACATTAGCTCGGCGTCAAAACGCCGGTCCATTATTTTTTTAGTTGATCAAATGCCAGATTGAATAAACTTCTGAGTGTATCAGCAACATCTTTGCTTCTTATAAAAATGCTAGAAAGTTTGTCGCCCAAAACACTAATACGAACTTTATCTTTGTAGATAGCTATATCACAAGAAATTGGATATTTAGATCCATCAATTTTTATTCTATCCCCGGTCGCATCAGACGGATACTCCCCTTTTTTGAATGTATAAATTACTTTGGATTTTACTTTTTTGTTGAGACGAGTTTGGCGATATTTTTGACGTTCTTTTTCTGGGAAGAGTTCATTTATTATATCTTTAGGATAGATCAGATAGACAGACTCATCTCCTCCGATTTCATCACGGAAGGTTTCTTCAGCCGAACTTATGATCCCTTCTTTGCCCTCAAAATATTTAACTACTGGTCGTTCGCCACTCTCGCGGGAAATACTTTTGATTTGAGGAATGATGTCCTTCAGAGTTTTTTGAGATTCTTCTAGGGCTATCTTTCTTTTCTCGACAAAAGTTTCCAATCTTTCGGGTGGCTCAGCTTGGTAGTGGGTTTTTTTGCCTACCGTCGTCTCGCTCACAAGACCTTTTTGTAATAATGACTCCAATACCACATAAACGGTTGGGCGTTTGATTTTGGTTTTGTTTGCAAGATCCAAAACCGAGGCATGTTCGACAGATAACAAAGACAAATACACTATGGATTCTTTGTCGTTTAGGCCTATTTCTTGTAGATATTTTTCAAACATTTAATTTATTGATGTAAACATATTATATCACAAATATTTGTCTAGTAAGTCGGGAATAAACCACCAAATATCTTGACAAGAGCTTCAAATTTGCTATAATTTAACGTCAAGTTTTTTGACAACTACATACAAAATCCTTCGGGCTTTGGTCCTTACCATCCCTTTTTGAACGGGGTTGGTGCCAGTGCCCGGAGGGAGAAGAGCCAAAAGCTCTTGCGTAAAGCGTTGTCGGCTTTGCGCGATAACAACCCTTCAGTTTTAATACTATGATACGCAAAGCGATCGGGTTTGGGCTTTTGATTCTTGTCTTGCGGCTCCTGGTTCACGATGTTTATGAAGCCATGGAGTCGACCGCTGTCGGTTTGCTCAATACTGCGGGTGTGTTGTTTGCAAATATTGGTTCCTCGACTCCGATCGATGCGTCTTTTTTAGTGCCACCTCTCAAATAGTCTGTCAATTTTAGTAGACTCGACTGCCCCATTTATTAAACTTATTATACCAGCGCTGTTTTTTGGCATCCGAAATATTTTTCACTGGCCCAATTTTTTTTACTCTAACTTTTAAACCAGCGAACCACAAAATACCTTTCCTGATTTCATTAGTTGTGTCCCCAAAGATAATACGCGTAAACCATGGATTTGCATCTGAAGTGACGAAAACTCGGCAGGTCCTACCTTTGAGCAGACCGTCCCACCAAAGGCCGCTTTTGTGAAAGTGAAAAGCAAAGCCAGGCAGCCAAATTCGATCAAACATACCTTTGAGGATGGCGGGCATAGTCGACCACCAAGAAGGGTAAAGAATAACAAAATGATCGCACCATTTTATATCGCTTTGAACTTGTCTCAGATCGGGTTCAAGTTCTTGTATTTCGCGATAGCCACGATGCAAGATTGGGTCAAAGGTCAGACTGCCCAGATTGGTGACTTTGGCTTCATGCCCCTTTGATCGCGCCCCCATGGCGTAAGATTCGGCCAATTTGAGGTTGAAGCTCTCGGTGTCAGGGTGTCCAACTAATATAAAAATCTTTTTTGACATATTTTGAAAAATTATTTACTCCCCATTATTTCTTGGAGCTTGTGCTGGTGACGCTGCATGACCTCCATTGCCGCGCTCATCTGATCTTTACCATTCTTTGTTTCGACTTCAATCTCGAGAGCGATCTGTTGGAAAAATTCTGGATTATTTTGCAACAAAGTCAAAATTTGTTCCTGTTGTTCCTTGGGTGCGTCTTTCATTTTTGACTCGACCATTTTGCGTAAAAAGAAATCTTTGATACTCATTTGTTTGTTTTAGTTACGAGAATTAATTTTGGTAAGACTGTGAGTACGAAAAGGATACATCAAAATTGTTGGCATGCAAAACTAGCGCAAAAGCTGTAGTGCACCATAAAGACCGCCGAAGTCGCCAAGCTCTGCTTTTTTGATAACCGGAACCTCAGGGTAAATTTTTAGAATATCTTTTAGATAATTTTCTGTTTTATCAACTGGGATTGCTGGGTCGCCTGTGATCATCGAGCCGCCAAGAACAAGTATGTCAGGCGACCAGTGAACGATTGAGTTATTCAAACCCATAGCCAGTAGTTTTGCATATTCGTCCCAGAGATTTGGGTCTGTAATATCTTTTGGTTTTTTACCTGTTTTTATTTCGAGTGCGCGACCGCCAACCAAATTTTGAAGTGTGTCGCCGTTCTTTATGT
>CAZHJF010000083.1:0-3026 GCA_964532885.1 uncultured Candidatus Saccharibacteria bacterium | reverse complement strand
GTTTGGAGGAATTAATTGAGGAATATGCCAAGCGAGCTGGGGAAAATATTTTTTGTTCCTATAATGTAAGTTTTGATTGGGGGTTTATAAATGATGCCTTTTTTAGATTTGGGTTAGAAAATCCTATGAGTACTAGGCAGAATCATGACCGACTCGACCTACTTTCAATCGCTTGGGAGCGAGGGCTCAAAAATGAGGATAGTTGGAGTCTCAAAACTGCTTGCAAAATCTTTGGTGTCGAGCCCGAACCCGAACCACACAACGCACTAAATGGCGCGATGACTGCTTACAAGCTATTTAAAAAACTCGACACCAATACACGAATTTAAATTGGATGTAAAGGTTTACAGGTGATAAAATCCAAACAATGGGAATTAAAACAAAAATTGAAAATTGGGCCAAGGAAACGCTAGGTAGGAGCGAGGGTTTTAGTTTGGTGCATCCAAAAGATTTAAAAAATGGTGATTTTACTTTGATCATAAATGGCGATGGAGCCAAGGCGGATTTTGATAAGCTCGAGCAAAACATACTTACAGAAATAAACAAAATCGAATTTGTAGCGCCACGATTCATAAATATTTATTTGTCAGAAAACTTTTTTGCCGAGAGTATCGATGAAATAAATGAAAAAGGGGAGGAGTTTGGTAGTAGTAATTTATTGAATGGAGAAAAGACGATTATCGAATACACGGTGACCAATGTTTTGAAGCCGATGCACATCGGCCACCTGATGGGCAATGTGCTTGGCGAATCGCTCTCTCGGATTCTCGAACAGAATGGGGCAGAAATAAAAAGAAACAACTATCAAGGCGACAGCGGTCTGCATGTTGCCAAAGCAGTGTGGGGTATTCAAAAAGCGGGTGGAATGATTGAAGGTAGTTTGAGTCAAAAAGTAGAATACGTGGGTCAAGCATATGCACGTGGTTCGAGTGAATACGAAGATAATGCTGAGGCTCAAGAAGAAATAAAAATAGTTAACAAAAAAGTATTTGAAAAAAGTGATGAAGATCTAAACAAAATTTATGAATGGGGTAGAGAAGTGTCCCTCGCGCATTTTGAAGAGCTGTATAAGAAGCTGGGCACCAAATTTGACTATTACTTTTTTGAAAGTGAGGTTACAGATAGTGCGCTTAAAATTGTGAAAGAGTTTCTTGAAAAAGGAGTTTTTGAAGAAAGTGATGGGGCAATTATATTTGATGGCAAAAAATATGACCCTAAGCTTCATACCCGAGTCTTCGTGAACTCGCAAGGAATTCCGATGTACGAGGCCAAAGACATTGCTCACGCACTGCGTAAATACG
Organism: uncultured Candidatus Saccharibacteria bacterium; assembly: GCA_964532885.1. Classification (GTDB taxonomy): domain Bacteria; phylum Patescibacteriota; class Minisyncoccia; order Phycocordibacterales; family WO2-35-19; genus CAZHJF01. Next base: position 1,725 of record CAZHJF010000083.1, on the reverse strand, counting down.
AGACTTATGCTTTCGACAAATCGATTATAATCACGGCTAACGAGCAGGATGAATATTTCAAAGTGGTACTACGCGCCCTGCAAGAAGTAAATTCAGAGATTGCAAAAAGGACCAAACATTTGTCTCATGGAATTTTGAAATTGCCAACTGGCAAGATGGGCTCAAGAAAAGGCAATGTAATTACCGGAGAAGTTCTTATTAATGATGTAGAGAATTTAGTACAAGAAAAACTAAAAGATCGCGAGTATGGCGAGAGTGAAAAAAGGGAAATTGCCGAGGTGGTGGCGATCGGGGCTATAAAGTATTCGATACTGCGTCAGGCGATAGGGGGCGATATCATTTTTGATTTTGATAAGTCGATTTCTTTTGAAGGTGATTCGGGTCCGTATTTGCAATACACCTGTGTCAGGGCTAAGTCTGTATTGGAAAAAGTTCTGCCTCATCGCTCGCCTGCCGGTGAGGCAGGGCAGACAGGAAACCTCTCTTTGATAAACACAACTTCTTTATCGTCAGAAATAGGTGAGGTTGAGAGGTTGATTTATAGGTTCCCGGAAATTGTTGAAAAAGCTGGGCAGGAATACGCACCACATTATTTAGTTACTTATCTTGTAGAACTCGCCGCCGCTTTCAACAGCTTTTATGCTCAGAACAAAATAATTGATGAAGAAAATAAAGAAGTTACCGCTTATCGTTTGGCCTTGACCAAGGCCGTCAGCATTGTCCTCACCAATGGTCTCCACCTACTCGGCATCAAAGTCCCAGAGAGGATGTAAGTTGATATTGTTAATTCAAAATTATTTAAAATATAATTTTATCCAAAATTACAACTTTTATGCGATCGTGCAAGAGTTGTAAAAGGGGGTTTTGAGAAGTGGGATAAATTGATAACAAAAAGCGGCCGGTCCCCGAGGGGGCCCGGCCGCCGTGAGATGAGATTTCAGATTTTACTCTTTTCTCTCATCTCCCGATCCAATTCTTGCATTCGCCGAAAGTCTTCCTGAAACCGGCGGAATTGCTCCGCCTCTCGCTCTCTCGCAACCGCAATGGCCTTGGTGGAGTGTTCCAGGAGGGTGTGGTTTATGATCGCAAATTTCTTCGCGGTCAACGCATTTTCTTGCCACTCTCCATAATTATCCTCGGCGAGTTCTTTCTTTTTATTGCTTATGGCGATGACATTATCGAAGTATGCCATCGCAACTTTATGTATGGCGCTGCCGGCAGCCTGTCGGCTGGAAATCATTTCTCCGATTGCCGACATATAATTGGTCTTCGCCTTGAATAACCTCAGGAGGCTACTTTTGGCATCGATAACAGCTACTTCCAGGGCCGCCTCCTCCTCCGCCATTATTTTATCCGCCTCTGCTCTTGCAGGTGCGGTTTGGGCGATGACTTGGTCGGCCTCATCCATGAGGCGTTGAACCTCTGGGGTCAAGGCGATGCCACGCCCCTCGGAGTCGAGCTCGAATTTCTGACCGAAGGCCGTCATCGCGAGAAGGACGGCCAAAACAACAACAAAGAACAGTCGTGTCTGCATACCTATATTATAGCACTGCTGACATAAATAGTCAAATAAAATAAAGCCGCGGGGGTGCCGCGGCTTCATGGTTATATTGATTTTGGTGGGCGATTACGCCCTTTGGCGATTCTTGTCTCGATTTTGATCGAGGAGTTTCTTTTGTAGGCGCTCGATTTCGCGTCTCTCAGCTTCTGCAATCGCTCGGTCTG
>CAZHJF010000082.1:1781-3076 GCA_964532885.1 uncultured Candidatus Saccharibacteria bacterium | reverse complement strand
CGTTAGTGAAAAATGGCATTGCTTTTTTGAAAAGCTACCATCTTATTGTTAAATTTGTAATCCTTGTAAATATCTACATTACCACTTAATTCTAATCAAAAAGCTTTTCTATGCCATTTTCTACTACGGGATCAATCCTGTAGTGAATTTTGACATCATATTTCGTGCCGCAGGCACAATGTCAAAATCTACTACGGGATCCATATTTTACCACCCTCTTAACAATTAAACTGTTCTACTTTTCTCATAAAAATACTCTTTCAGTCTTCTTTTTAATAACCGAGACCCCTGAGTAGTTTTGAGGTATCCTTCTCTGCGTTTTGCATCCTGTTCACTCAAACACGCTTCGTAGTATATAAGTTTCCAAGGTTTATATCTCTTTGTCGAAGCAGATAAACCTGAATTGTGCTCTTTCATTCTTTTTTTAAGATCAGAGGTATAACCTATGTACGTTTCTTCAAAAGCTTCGCTTTGTAAAAAGTATGTATAAAACATACTTGCGTATTCTACCCTATCACCTCCTTATTTGAAATGGTTGATTTTTATAGTAGGCTGTGTTTTAATGCCGGACAGGAGAACCCTATGGGATATATTAGAATTGTCCACGACTACCCGAATTGCTCTGATAGCACCGTCGGACCATACCAATCAAAAGAGGAGGCCGACGCAAATCTGGCCAAGAATGGATGGGAAATCAACAATGGCGTTTACACCAAAATCCACCCGAAACAGGGATGGGAAATGAAGGCTTTCTTTAAGGAGTTCGACGATCTTAAACGTTTCAACTCCAAACACTAACCAGCATACGAAAGCCCCGCTGTGTCAAAGACACAGCGGGGCAATCTTTTTATTTTCCTCCTTGGTCGAAATTATCTTTGTAGGATAATTTCGACACCTCCGGAAAAGTTCTTTGAAACAAGCTTTGCTTATTTCAAAGTAACTTTTCCTCCGGCATCCTCGATTGCTTTTTTGAGCGCTTCGGCTTCTTCCTTTTTCATACCCTCAGCAATCACCACAGGAGCTGCGTCAACCTTATCTTTGGCATCTTTCAAACCAAGATTCAAGACTTCCTTCACAACCTTAATAACCGCTATCTTTTGAGCACCACCGTCTGTAAGCTCAACGGTAAAGGTGGATTTCTCTTCCTTCGCCTCGCCACCAGCCACTGCTGGCCCAGCTACAGCTACGGCGCTAGCCGAAACACCAAACTTATTCTCAAAAACTTTTACAAGTTCGTTGAGATCAAGCACCGACATCTTTTCAATTTCTTCCACTATCTTTGCAAACTTAGCAGG
>CAZHJF010000082.1:0-1681 GCA_964532885.1 uncultured Candidatus Saccharibacteria bacterium | reverse complement strand
ACAAATCTCTGAATTGGTGAATTGATAATATTCACAAACATACCGCGGAGCGCGTCTAGTCCTGGGATACGAGCAATGATTAGCATCTCTTCTTTTGATTTATAAGCGCCTTCAAAAATGCCGCCCACGATTGAGACCTTACCTTCAAATTTTTTCTGAAAATTATAAATCTCTCGCGCTGGAGCAAGTGGGTCTGTAGCATAAGCCACCGCCAACTCTCCATCGAACTTTGGTCTTTCACCCTCAATTTTTTTACTATCAAGAGCGAGTCCGATCAAAGATTTTTTGGCTACTTTGTAGCCGATTTTTTCTCCTCTCAAAGCGCGACGCATTTGTGAAATTTCTGCAACATTCACGCCATGAAAATTTACAAATACTGCCGACTCTGATTTATTGAGCAAGTCCTTGAAGTCATCAAGAATTTGCTTCTTTTTTTCTCGTGTAATTGCCACGTTTGTATTCGTTTAATTTCTAATAGATCTTCGACCGCTGGCACTAAAATAGCCCCCTAAGGGCTGGAGTAAGTTGTACGTTCGACTCTATTTAAAAACAGAGTCTCAGTACGACTTCTATACCGGATTTTTACTACTCCATAAACGTCCATTCGCTTTCACGATGAACTGCTTGGGGTAAACCGATAGTCTCCGAAGCCAGTCCTAACATACTACACTTATTTTTATGTTAGTCAATAACTGACTTCAAGAAAGACACAATTTTTGAAATAAATGACTTTTCTGGGTTGCTCTCAAAAAGCACCGTCCCCAAATCTTCTCTTGGATCAACGGCGTTTTCAATTTGTTCCATTGCCTCAAAGGCCGCCGCGGTATTTTCATTTGGGATCTGTTTTTTTATATATTGATCGAAAGAAACATTTGATTGTCTGGGTTCATTTCTAGATTCTAGTGTTTGTTTGATCAATTCCGTCTCTACGTACGCCTTTTCCAAAGTTTTTACCATCTGATTTCTTTCTTCTTCGCTAATTGGCTCAATAAATTCCGCTACTACATTATTGATAGAATCTTTAAGCATCGTACGATCATCTGTTTGACCTTTCAATTTTAGTAACTCTAAAGGAATCTTGATTGAGCTTTTCGGCAAAATAATCGTATCGGGCTGAAACACAAAAGCCATATTTCGACTTACAATTTTCCAGTTGAAAAGATTAATTTCATTATTTGTTTTGTTTTCGATTTCTATATATTCACTATTTCTAAAAAGTTCGATATTGGTCTCAACAACTCTAACTTTAAATCTATTGACTGAAGCGACGCCACCTGCTCGAGCACTCAAAACCACAACATAATCACCTGGGTATTTATATGTATGAGTGACGGTTTGACCCTCCCCGACATACCCGTCGCCATATGACCAAGAAAATTTCATTCCAGCATTTTGCACTGTATTCTTTTTTATTGTGGCTTGAAAAGTAATCGGACTGCCAACTGAAGTAAAACGATCACCACCTGTTACCACATCAAGACTGCCTTGCGTAATAGACGCGAGAGATCCGGACGAACCTGAACTTGTCACTACAGACTGAGAAGATGTTTGGGTTGAGGCACCTAGTACTTCCCCATTAGAAGCGTTACTATTTGAGCTGCCTGGAGTTGGGGCCACAGCTATCCAATTTCCTGAAGAATTTTTTTGCAACGAATTACCATCTCCATTTGCTCCTTGGTTT
>CAZHJF010000081.1:0-3121 GCA_964532885.1 uncultured Candidatus Saccharibacteria bacterium | reverse complement strand
GATGAAATAGCAGCGGGTGAAATTATCGAAGTGTCCCTCATAACCGAGTCTCAAGAAGACACAGTCTTTTTGCGCCTGATCAAACCCAAAGTAGAAGAGGTGGTACCTCCCGCAGAACCGGCCCCAACCTCGTCTTCGAGGTCGGGCTCACGACGACATGAGGAAGAGGGAGAAGTCCTTGGAGCTTCTACCGAGGCCACGCCGCTTGCTGTAAACAGCGTCTCTGTGGTTCAGCCAGTTGCACCAAAAAAGTCTCCAACTACTTCTCCAAAACCAAAAAAGGCAGAGCCAGAAGAGGTGATTTTGGACGAAGAGCCGCAAGTTGAAGAACCGTTAGTCGCAGAGCCAAAACCTATCGAGTTCAAAAATACTCAAGACCAAGTTGCGATTATTTTTGTAGCAGACAACAAGAATACTTTGTTTATTCTTGGTATTATACTATTAATATTGGCCATCGGTTATCTTATTATAAGAAGAATTAAAGATTAAATAATTTTATGAAGAGGAATATTGTGCTTTTTTTTGCTCTGGTCGTCTTGTCTGTGTTGCTCGCCATACCTTTTGCTAATTTTGTTGTCTATAATTCTGTATTCAATTATTACGGAAGTTGGTTTGTTACCGAAGACGTTGCTCATTTCGCAAACGGTTTTCCATTTGTCTATATTTTATTATCGCCGCTCATTTTTGGTCTTTGGGGTTTGGGCAGAAAATGGCTCTGGGTTGGTATCTCACTTCTTCCAATTTTATATTTCCTATATTACATCGAGTCTGAAACATATATATGGTTCTGGTCATCAATATTTTTTGTCTCAGGGGCCGTTCTTTCTGTGGTTGTTCGATATATCATCAACCTGTCGGTGGCGGGGAATAAGTAATCAAATTATACAGGCGCAACCTGTCTAGTAACTACGGGGCAAGCTAATTTTGCTTGACAGATATTTTTTTAGGTATATACTTTAGGTATCATTATGAAGAAGACCCTTGCGTAGATTCGTCTGCGCTGGGGGCTTTTTCTTTTATATCTTGTTTGAAAACTTGTGGTAATGGTCGTTTAAGAATGTTATTTCAACATTTTTATTTCTCAACAAAAAAGAGCATTTATTTTCATCCGGGGCTATAATGCGATTCATTGATTTATTTTCTCGCAAAAATTCTACCAAACAGCCAAAATCTCCATCTCCTGTTACCAAAATACAAGAATCAAAAGCTTTGGTATAAAAATCGGAAGCGGTTTTCAAAACCAACTCAGCATCACAATTTCCTTTAATTTTTTCACCAACAGATACGGTTTGTTTAAAAATCAATATGTACCCACATTTTTGCAAATGTTCATAAAACCTTGTTCTTTCTGGGACTAACCCTATAAATAAATACACAAATTGGGGTTTGTATTTTTGATCAAGCCAACCACGGAACTTCTTGTAATCAATCCCAAACCTTAATTCTTTGGCTGCCCTATATAAATTGTTTCCGTCAATATAAATATTAACTCTACTCATGAAATTATTTTATCATAAATAAGCTTAGGAAAATGCAATTAAACAGATTGAGCCTGTGCAAGACACGTAAGGCTAAAAGTTGTAATTCTCAAATTTTTTTAAATTATGCTAAGATTATTTTAATAATCAAAATTAAATGAAGCGGGTAGTATTTTTAGTTTCAACTTTTCTCCTCCTCTCTTTACCCACCTTTGCCTCGGCCGAAATTGTCCCAATCTCTGGCGCGATCGAAGCCGACACGACTTGGATCGCTTCAAATATTTATGTCATCGACAGCTCATTTACCATTTTGCCTAGTGCTACTTTGACCATCGAGCCCGGCACGATCATCAAGGCGAAGACCAGTAGCCCCGGCGGCCCAAGTATTTATGGCCGGCTGATCGCTCGGGGCACGAGTGAGGCACTGATCCACTTTGCTTGTTTTTGGGACGATAGCGTGGGAGGCGACACCGACGGCTACCCCAATACCGAATGCCAAGGCGAGTGGCAAGGTTTGTATTTCAAACCCGGCTCGACAGGAATTTTTGAATATGTAAATCTCTCCGGCGCGGGGCAAGGCGGCTACGGCTATGGCAATTATGTCGGTATCGAAAACGACGGCGGGGAAGTGACAATAAAGAATTCAAATATTTTCAACAACTTCAGAAATGTCGGCGTCGCCGGTTTTCCTCCGCAAAAAACCGGCACCGGTGTATCAAACAAAAACGGAGGCAGGTTGCGCATCGAAAATTCTATTATTGACAATAGCTTTTTTGGTGTCCAAGACAATGCTGGTGCTATAACCGAAATATTAAACAGCACCATCAAGAATAATAGCGACCAAACGGCTGGCAATACTGGCTACGGTATCCTTGCTTCTGGCTCGGGCTCATTAATTCTCAAGAACAATATTTTTGTAGGCAACACTCAGACGGCCTATATCGATGGAATGAAAGATTTTGTCTCCGAAGGCAACACTTCCGAAGATCTTTCGATCAGAGGTTTTGCACTTTTTGGATATGTAAGAGACGGGGGAGTTTTGGCGAGCCCCGACTTGCCCCTCATTATAAATGGTGGAATTTCAAACACAGAAGGTGGCACCTTTAGTATCAGCCCCGGCACAATCATCAAAGCGGTCAATAATAGTGGTATCACCGTTCGCAATGGAGAAATGAAAATCCTTGGCACCAAAGAATCGCCGGTCATCTTTACTTCCATCACCGCCGATTCGGTCGGGGGCGACACCAACAACGACGGTAGTGCCACCACCCCCGGTTGGCCCAACGGCACTTCCGGCATCCAAATCGATAGTGGAGCCAAAGCGATTATCGATTATGCAAAAATAAAATACACTGGCGGCCGGCAAGACTTGGGCGTCATAACCTCGCGCTCGGCAATCCTCAACTACCAAGGTGAGCTCGACATCAGAAATTCAGAAATCACAGATGGTGGTATGGGCGTCTTTGGCAAAAATGCTTCGACCACTATAACCAAAACGCTCTTTGATCGAATGGCTATCCCGCTTCACCTCGATGGCGGACAAATGACCGTGCGCGAGAGCAGTTTCAAAGGCAATATTCAGGTCCAAAATTACGGCACGACAATTCTCGACACCAAAAACAATTGGTGGGGTTGCCCCGCCG
>CAZHJF010000080.1:0-3147 GCA_964532885.1 uncultured Candidatus Saccharibacteria bacterium | reverse complement strand
TACTGCGGCGAGAATTAGAAGTTATTTCATAAAAGCCTCCATAACTGAGTGCACCAAGATCGTATGCCATACAATAAAACTATTTCGATAAAAAAAGCCAATGAATTTTTAAGACGCTTTCGAGGTGCAAAAACATTCCAAGCATTACCTAGCGGTGAAGTTTGGCATACTGAGTCCGAAGTGATCGATTCGGAACTAGCATTTAAGTTAGTTAATAGTGTTAAGAACGGTAATGCAATTCATTTCATGGTCAATGAAGGAGATGGAATCGTACATAGTGACAAAGGTGTAAAAACTTGTCGCAGTTCGTATAGCATTTGTGGACTACGTGCATTTTTCGTTGATACCGATAAAGGCGATTATTCTAAGCTCGATGAATGGTGTGCTGTTAACTTACTGCCAGCATCGATTGTTGTTGAGAGTTCGCCGGGCCGATTCCATTACTACTGGATCATTCTTAACGGTCTGAACGTAATTGATGAAGGCAATATGAAGCTCTGGCAGCGTGTTCAGCACATGCTCAGTGATATTGATCCAGGCTTTGATAGCACAATGGTCGATGTTTCGCGTGTGCTAAAGCTCCCAGGTTTTATACGTGAGACTAAGAACGCTGAAGGTGTGCCGTGGTGCGTTGAAACCATTGAGTCGGGCGGTTATTTTTATGATGCCCATGCATTTTTTAATTTGTTGCCAGCAATTTCTACATCGACCGCTAAAGTTTCGGATGCGATTAAATTGTCAACTGAAATCGATGTTGAATTCAACTATGCTGTTGCTCAAAAAGCACTGGAACACATTGATCCGGGACTGCCCGAGCCACAATGGATTAAAGTCTTTTGGGCATTACGTGATGGTCTTGGAGTGGAGCTTGCAGCGGAATTATTTACTGAGTGGAGTAATTTATCGCGTGAGCCTAAGCATCTCGTTACGAACCAACGACACATAGCTGCTCTTGTTAAGAATGTAGATGCAGGTCGGGAAATTACTTTTGGAACACTGCTGCACTTCGAGCGTGAGGCCCAGGTCGAGAGACTTCTGACCGAAGAAAGCAACCAGGATAATTTAACATCTGCATTACCCCCTAGCGGTATTCCCGCATTAGGGTACGGTAAGCCAACTATGACTGATATACAATCCCCGGTGATTGAAGAAAAAAAGGTGCGCGTAGCGCAGACAACGCCTGAAGAGAGTGAAGAAGATGATCTAGGTTATGGTGACGGGCCGACCGTTGTTCCCAATGGAAAAGATCACGCGCCGACCGTGATACAGAAAAAGAACTACAAGCAGCATCCGGTAGCCGTGATCGGTGCGATACTGCGCGATGTCAAAGGGCTGTTGTTAGCCGACAAAGTTTGGTGGAGCTACGATTTCAAGCTCAACCACTGGAAAATTATCCCTGAAGCTCGAGTACTGGAGTGGATTGAAACCGCTGTGATCAGTGAAGGATACCATTACATTAAAGACAAAAAAGGTAAGTTATACGCCAACACACAGCTTCGGCACAGTGAATTGATGGAGCTTCTGAACGTGCTGAAAAGGAGGGTGTCGTGCGCTTACATGCCGTTTAACGAGTGGATTGATCCAGAACGAAGGCATGTGAATTCAAATATAATACCAGTCCAAAATGGCCTGTTAGATGTCTCTACAGACAAACTGCACAAGTTCACACCTGAGTTCTTTAATCCAGCTAATTTCCAAGTAAGTTATGATAGAAATGCCAAGTGTCCTAATTGGGAGAAGGCCGTGGATCATTGGTTCCGTGGTGACAAGGATGTAGCTGAACAGTTCCAGTTAGCACTTGCAACTACCCTGTTACCTAATGCCATGTTCAAGCAAATTTACATTTTGCAAGGACTGCGGGACTCAGGGAAAACGACAGCTGTTAATATAATAGCTGACATATTTGGTACAGAATACATAGCTTCGACGAACTATAGGGGTCTAACATCACCTTTTGGATTCGGCAAAGCTGACAAAGTTAGGATACTACTTGCTGATGATTTCCCGCTGACCAAGCTCAGTGACCCGGAAATAGTGACCGCCTATAAGGAGCTTTCCGGTGGTGGGATGATTAAAATTGAAGAGAAAAACATAGGGCAGCGGTCGGCCCGAGCTACTGCCAAAGCGTTTATAACGACCAATGATGAGCCGTCCAAGTTCAAAGATCCAGGTGGAGGACTCGCTGGCCGGGTGATATTTTTTGGCTTCTATCCAGTGGAACAAAAAGACCCTAATTTTCGTTCAAAAATTGAAGCAGAATTGGATGGAATTTTTACTTGGTTAATGGTCGGTGTCCGTAAGATTTTAGCCGGTCAAAGAGTCGTGCAGAAAGGGGAGTTGGGGATGGGTCTGGCATCAGAATTCGCTGACATGGGGAAGGGTAGTTTTGAGATATTTTTAAGGACCAAAATCAAGTTTAATGCCAAAGCCCCGTCGATGGTGGTCAGAGATTTGTTCGTTATTTACGAGGATTTTTGTGTATCTAATCAGCTAGAATTGGAATGTTTAAATGCACAGGCTTTTTCTAGGAAATTGAATTTTGCGATCCAAACTTATAATTTTCCGAACATAATTAGTTTACATTTGGATCAAAATAAGACGAAAAAAGATCGAAAAATCTACGGAGTCGAGATCGAAAGTGAATAAAAACGTGATTTTTCTTTCTAGTATTTTTCTAGTTTTTGCGGCGAATTGATGCGGCGAACTATTGGTATAAGTCCTTGAATCGTATATACATAGGCGGTGAGCGGTGAATTTTTCAGATTGCGGCGAACCCGGTGAATGGTGCGGCGAATATATGAGTTAAGTGTTTATAGTTATTAGATTTATGCGGCGAGCGGCGAATGCGGCGAACATATCTTTTATTTTATAGAAGAAGAAGTAATATATATATAAGAATACGTTCACCGTTATTTTCGCCGTGGCTGTGCTGAGTTTGAAAAAGTTCGCCGCTTCGCCGCTTCTACGGTAAAGTTGAATGAATGCAGGAGTTTACACGAAAAGTTCGCCGCTATGTTCGCCGCCACCACTGCCTGTATTGAATGATTCTAAATACTTAAGTTCGCCGTAAGGCTAAAATGAAGAAAAACACTGTATTTCTACATATAGCTCATAAAGAATTAAGCAGTGGAATGTCAGGCGTAGTGT
>CAZHJF010000079.1:0-3180 GCA_964532885.1 uncultured Candidatus Saccharibacteria bacterium | reverse complement strand
AAATTGCCGGGGATATTCAACGTCTCCAATATGCTAGGAGCAATCGCTTGCGCCAAACACTTTGGTATATCCGAAGAAATATCTAAAAAAGGTATCGAGAATATGAATTTTGTCCGAGGCAGAATGGAAAAGGTTGAGGCCGGACAAGACTTCGATGTCGTTGTCGACTATGCTCACACCCCCGATTCTTTGCGAGCAGTCTATGAGACCTATAAGAATCGCCAGACAATTTGTGTCCTCGGCAACACCGGCGGCGGCAGAGATACTTGGAAGCGCCCGGAGATGGGCAAAATCGCCGACGAATATTGCAACCACATTATCCTCACCAACGAAGATCCTTATGACGAAGACCCGCGCAAAATTTTGGAGGAGATGAAGGTGGGTATAAAACCCTCCTCCGTTAAAACTACGGCGGGTGAAGAAAAACCGAAATTAGAAATTATAATGGATAGACGAGAAGCGATAAACAAAGCTATCAATACTGCTAAAGAATTAAAGAAAGAAAACAAAAACATTGCAGTTTTGATTACTGGTAAAGGCACCGACCCCTACATTATGGAAGCAAATGGCCAAAAAACCCCTTGGGACGACGCGACGATAGCGCGAGAAGAGCTTGAAAAGATCCTGGTCGATAGATGATAGCTTTTAGCTTCTCTATTGACTAATATCTACAAACTATTAACTTTTTGATATGCCCGAGTTACCCGAAGTACACACAACCGTTGAAGGGTTGAGACAAAAAATTTTGGGCCAGACAATTACAGACGTCTGGTCGGATTTTCATATAAAAACTGCGCACGGCGAGAGGCAAAATTTGAAAAACAAAAGTCATTATGCTTTTTTCAAAAAAAATGCTCTTGGTGCCAAAATTAAAAATATCGAAAGAATGGGTAAAAATATTTTGATTCAACTTTCCAATCAACACACCATAGTAGTGCATATGAAGATGACCGGCTGTTTGATGTATGATGTTTCTGATAAATTTGTGCACCTGGTTTTGCAACTTAGCCAGGGCAAAAACCTCGTTCTCTCTGATGTGCGCAAATTTGCGAGCGTAAGTATCGTCGAGACGAGTAAATTGCTGGGGCACGAAAGGCTCAATACTCTCGGACCAGACGCTCTGAAAATAAGTGTGAAGGAATTTGAAAAAAGATTAAGATCCAAGAAAAACTGGCCGATCAAGTCAGCTCTTCTCGATCAAACAATCGTCGCCGGCATTGGCAATATTTATTCCGACGAGATGCTGTTTGCCACAAGCGTCCATCCGCTCTCTAGTGCAGGCAAAATCCCCTCCCCCAAATATGCGGAACTACATAAAGCAATGAAGAGGATTTTGCTTTTTTCGATCAAGCACGGCGGAGATTCAAAATCTGACTATCGCAATGCCTTTGGGGAAAAAGGCGGCTTTCAAAATTTCCATCAGGTTTATGGTAAAAAGGGTGAGCCCTGCCCTAAAAAGACTTGCGCTGGTATAATACAAAGAACGGTGGTCAAAGGCCGAAGCTCACACTTCTGCCCGAAGCATCAAATTTTATATGTATGAAATCAGATAAAAGCACCTGGATTATAATAATAGTGATTTTTATTTTAATTGGTCTCGCGTATGAACCTTTGAAAAATCAGTCTGCCAATTTGAACAAACAAAACTCTCCTGACCCAAACTACAGTTCTACAATTACCGATGAAGACAATTACAACAACTCCAACGTTGAGACCAGTTCAGACATAAAGGAGATCGAGCGCAATATTGCTCGACTTGAAAAAGAAGTTGAGAAGAAAAAAGAAGAAAGTATAAAATCTCCCTACAGTGACAAGGTTACTATGTCTTACATAAACAACCTCAATGACCCGAGCCCAGACAGAGAGTACATCACTCTATATACAAATTTAGAAAAAAATGAAAAAGTAAACATTACTGGTTGGTATCTAAAAAGTGAAGTCACAGGCAAATTTGTTGTAATCGGACGCGCCACTCTCCTACCATTCCCTTTTGCAAAATCAGATAGCGATATAATCTTGCAACACAACGATCGAATAGTTCTGACTAAAGGTTTTTCACCGATCGGCATTTCCTTTCGTACCAACAAGTGCACAGGATTTTTTGAAGAAAACAGATCTTTTACTCCATATTTATCCCAAGTTTGCCCCGCTCCAAAAGATGAAGACCTACCAAGGTTTTCAAGTCTGGAGGAACGAAACGATGAATGCATAGAACTTATAGAGCAATTACCAAGGTGTGCCACTGTAAAAACAAGCTTCTTGAGAGATTTACCAGATACGGTGACTTCTGCGTGTAAAAATTATATGAAAACCCAGATCAATTACAATACTTGCGTAGCCAAACACATAGGCGATACAAATTTCCCCGGCAATGAATACAGATACTACTTCAATAAATTTGGTGAGCTGTGGAAAAACAAGAGAGAAAAAGTTGTGCTCTATGACACCAACGGTTTGATCGTCGCCACAAATAGCTACTAATTTGTAATTTCTAAATCAACCTCACAAAGAAAACAAGACCACCCCAACTGCTACAGCTACGTTGAGAGACTCCTTCTTGCCCCGCATAGGGATTTCGGCCACAACATCGCAAAGAGCTAGGTCTTCTTTGGAAAGGCCGTCAACTTCGTTGCCGAAAACTAAAGCTAGATTATCGTTATTAGATATTAGTTTATAGTTTATAGACCTCTTATCTTGCTCCACGGCAATAATCTTGAATTTTGAAAAATTATCTGAGGAAGTATAATTTTTCAAAACATTCACCGCCTCTTCTAAACTTTCTGTTCTTTCCCATTCGACAAACTTTTCGGCGCCGAGCGAAGCTTTGGTCAAGGCTTTGTTTTGCCTGCCAAACCGGTCGAGAGGCGCTGGTGTATAACCGCACAAAAATATTTTCGTTACTCCCACGGCATCACAGGTGCGAAAAATAGAACCGACATTTTCATTGCTACGTATGTTGTTTAGTATAACGACAACATGATTTTCTGCTGGATTTGTCATGGTCTGTAATATATAATTAAAACTGTAAAAATCAAAATGTAAAATAACAATTTTGATTTTTGAGATTTAAATTTTAAACTTAAAACATGCTCAACCCATTCCCAGAACTCCTCACCTATTCAATGCTCGCACCGTTTATTTTGCGCGTCATTGTTGGCCTTGTATTTATTGATCTAGGTG
>CAZHJF010000078.1:0-3185 GCA_964532885.1 uncultured Candidatus Saccharibacteria bacterium | reverse complement strand
GTCCAGTCACTCGTCGACTTCATCCCCTGGCTCACCGCCGAGCCCGGCACCGAGCCCGAACACTCCATCAACCCCGTCATCATCATTCCGGGGATTATGGGTAGTAGTAAGAAAAATGGCGAACTACTCATCGATCCAATACTGCACACTTACGACGACCTGATCGCGACCCTCGAGGCCAATGGCTACCAAAAGGAGAAAAACCTTTTCACCTTTCCCTACGAATGGCGAGATTCCAATGTTTTGACCGCGCGCCTGCTCAAAGACAAAATTACTGCTGTCAAAACCGCGTGCGAGACTGCCAAAGCTAACAACGAAGTATCAACCGACCTCGGCACAACCGACTGCTCCAAAGTCGACCTCGTCGCTCACTCCATGGGCGGCCTCGTCGCCCGTGAGTACGTTCAATCCGGCCAATACCAGCAAGACGTTGACCAACTCATCTTTTTAGGCACTCCACATCAGGGTTCGCAAAAAGCATATTTGCAGTGGGAGGCAGGAGAATTCCCACCAGGATTTTTTGAATCTCTGCAAAAGCAAATATTTACACTGGAAGCATATAAAAATGGCCACTCAAGTTTATTTAATTATATTCATAACCGTCCAATATCATCAGTTCAAGAATTACTCCCAACTTTTGATTACCTGAAAGACAAAGACACGGGAGTATTGAGGACATATCCAAACAATTATCCGCGCAATATATTTCTTGAATATCTAAACAATGATGTTTCTAAACTTTTAAATTCTGGAATAAATATCACGAATATTGTCGGGAATTTCGGAGATAATACGATTGAAAAAATTAGAGTTGTCCCAACTTCTGATGATAAAAAATGGACGCATGGCGAACCAGATGGATTTGACGAAAAAATAGGGGACCGTGGTCTAGAAAGAAGTGGTGGAGACGGAACTGTTACTGATTATGCCTCTACCCTCGATTCGTCAATTTTAAATGAAGAATTCAGCGAGGTATCTCATTTTAGGCTACCAAGAGAAACCTCGTCTCGAATATTTAATATTTTAACCAACAGAATAGCTGATAATATTGTGTATTCAAGTTTTGTAGAAGACTTGTTTTCCATACAACTCCAATCTCCAATCGATGTAGTCGTCACTGCTCCTGACGGCAAAAAAATCGGCAAAAACTTTGCCACCGGTCAAGAATACAACGAAATCACTGGAGCCTTTTATTCTGGGTTTAATAATAACGACGAAGAATACATCACCATTCCCAACCCGATAGACGGAAAATACAAAATCGAAGTTCAAGGCACAGATAGCGGGGGAGAATACGGAGTCTTGACCAGTCTAATAGCAGAAGCAACTTCTACTACCAACCAAATTATTGGCATTACCAAACCAAACCAAATTACAGAATTGAGTGCCAATATAAACGAGCAAGTCGTTACCCAAACCGAAAGAGTGATAACTCTTGAAGTTTTCAAAAACGATATCAATGGTGCTTACGATCTGGGTTGGATCAAAGACAAGAAAACTCGCGATGCGCTGATCAAGCAAGTCGAGGGTGCAGTCAAATTGCAAAAAAGAATAGAGACAATTTATGAGAAACTACCAAACGGCAAGAAGAAAGAAAAAAAGATAGAAAAAATAGAATTGAGGGTAAACAAAATACTTCTAAAATTATTTGAAAAAGAGCTAGACTTCTTGCTCAAGAAAAACAAAATCACCCAAGAAGCTCTAGATCTGTTAAAATTAGATATCAAATATTTATTAAACAATAATTAAAATTTATGAGAAAGAATATTTTATTTTTCATCTTGGCATTAGTTCTAAGTCTTGTCACTGCACCATATCTTGGAGCTTGGTATGATAAGTTTTCATTTCAAGATAGTGGTTGGATGGGAGATCGGGACGGCGCTATATTTTTTGCTGGGATGTTGGTTTCCTATGTTGTATTGGTGCCTTTCATTTTAGAACTACTTGGACAAGGGAACAGGAGAAAATTAATAACGTGGTTGTTAGTCCCTATTTTATTATTCTGGATTTCTGCAGATTCAAATTACATCTACATCCCAATTATCCTGAGCCTAATCGGCTTCTCGCTTGCATGGCTCCTCCGCAAAGTATTCGTCAGACACCACAACTTGCCGATGGTTATAAATAAGTAATCAAATTACACCCGCCCGACTCGCAGTCGTTGTGGGCGGGCCACACCAAAAAAGCCAAGGGGCACCCTTGACATGAAATTACACAGGCTCAACCTGTGTAATAATTTCCTAAGGTCTCGCCTTAGGAAAATTCTTTGTTTATTTGTGTTGGAAAGAGGTTATCTTTGAAAATATTGAAAAACAAGGCTAAAAGTTGTAGTATTTTGGTATTCCACTTCAACCCTCAAATTTCCTTTCGGCAATTTCGGGGAGGGGATTTTGAAATAAATATGGCAAAAACAATAAAAATATTTTTAATTGACGGAGAACCAAACGGCCTAAAAACTGCTGAGTTAAGTAACTGGGTTGGTCAAGCCATTGTAATACCACGAAATAAATTGAAAGAAATCAAACAGCGTTCCGACTGCAATAAACCGGCTGTTTATTTCTTAATAGGAAAAGAAAACGAAGAAGCTCTTTTGCCAACGGCATATATTGGTGAAGCAGAAAATTTGTGGAATAGATTATCCACGCACGATAGCTCAAAAGATTTTTGGCAAACAGCCGTTGCATTTGTAAGTAAAGATAATAATTTAACTAAAGCTCATGTCAAATATCTAGAGAGTCGGAGTTTGTATATAGCGAATAATGCTAAAAGATTTGATTTAAAAAATGGTGCAGAATCTTCCTTACCCTCTTTATCAGAGGCAGATATGTTCGAAATGGAAGAATACTTAGAGAATTTGAAACTTCTTCTTTCTGCACTTGGCTACCCAATTTTGCAAGGGGTGATCGCGAAAGAACAAAAAAATTCTGACCCAATTTTTATTTGTAGAGGAAAAGATGCTTTGGCAACTGGCAGGATGACAAATGATGGTTTTGTTGTTTATCAGAGTTCAACAGCAACAGCCATTATTAGTAACGCTGTTTTTGGTCGTAATCAAAAAATTATTGAAAAATTACTATTAAATAAATACATTGAAAAAAAGGGTGAGAATTTATATTTTTTTGTTAAGGATTATGTTTTTAATAGCCCTAGTGCCGCATCTGATATCGTATTAGGAAATTCAACTA
>CAZHJF010000077.1:0-3301 GCA_964532885.1 uncultured Candidatus Saccharibacteria bacterium | reverse complement strand
CTCGAAGAAACCCTCAAAGAAATCGATCTAATTTTAGGACAATAAAAAATGGCCTATTACCGCAAAAAACTTTACGATCCAAACGCTAAGGAGGCTTTTAGAATCAGTCGCTCCAAGATTGATTTGTTTTTGGAATGCCCGCGCTGTTTTTATCTCGATCGCCGAATCGGCGTCTCGCGGCCGCAAGGCTTTCCTTTCAACCTCAACAGCGCTGTTGACCTTTTGCTCAAAAAAGAATTCGACATTCATCGCAAACAAAAGACTCCGCATCCGCTGATGGATAGCTACGGCGTCGACGCGATACCTTTGGATCATGAAAAGATGGATACTTGGCGCGACCCATTTGTCGGCGTCGAATATTTTTATGAGCCAACCAATTTTGTCGTCTTCGGTGGAGTTGATGATATTTGGCAAGGCAGAGAAGGCAAGCTTATCATCGTCGACTACAAAGCAACGAGCAAAGACGGTGAGGTCGGGCTCGACGCCGAATGGCAAGATGGTTACAAGAGACAGATGGAAGTCTATCAGTGGCTCCTTTCAAAAAATGGTTTTGAGGTTTCGAGCACCGGCTATTTCGTTTACTGCAATGGCAAGCGAGACAGGGAAGCCTTTGACGGCAAGCTAGAATTTGATATCAAGCTCATACCTTACAAAGGTAATAGCGATTGGGTAGAAAAAACCTTGCAAGAAATGAAAGCCTGCCTCAACGCCGACCTCCCAACCGGAAACCCCAACTGCGAATATTGCAACTTTATCAAAGCCCGAATTTCGGCGGAGAAATAAATACGAGAAAATTTGAAACATGGAAAATCGCAAAGAACAAATGAAGCAAATTCGGGATGAAGTAGTGGCCCTCAAAAATTCGCCTCTCTATAAATTTCGTATTGAGAACAAAAACCTGCCAGTCATTGGTGAGGGGAGTCACGCGGCCAAAATAATGTTTGTCGGCGAAGCACCGGGGCGCAACGAAGCCAAAACTGGTCGGCCTTTTTGCGGTCGGGCCGGCGATATTTTGAATACACTTTTGGAGTCAGCAGAAATCAAGCGCGAAGATGTGTATGTTACCAACATCGTCAAAGACCGCCCGCCCCAAAACCGCGATCCACTTCCAGAAGAAATAAAAATCTATGGACCATTCCTCGACCGGCAAATCGAAATTATAAAACCCCAAATCATCGCCACCCTCGGTCGCTACGCTATGGGCTATATTATGCAAAGGTTTGAGCTTGGCCACTTACTCGAGCCAATCAGCAAAATGCACGGCCGAGTATTTACTGTACCGAGCGAAATTACAAAAAAATTTGGTTACCAAAATCAAGAAATAAAGATTGCGCCTCTCTACCACCCGGCTGTCGCCGTCTACAACTCACACACCCTCGACCAACTCAAATCCGACTTCGCCATTCTAAAAAACCTCTAACTCCCACTCGACACATCTATTGATTTGCGACAAATGTGACGACCGTCACATTTGTCGCATAACTCAAGATAAGCAGGATATTTAAACCGAGAGGATTTTTCTGAAGCGTTCTTCGTCTTTGTATTTGCCGACGATGGCGAGATTGAGTTTTTTGTTTTGAATGATTTCTTTGGCCACTTTTTGGATCTCTTGAGCGGTTACCTTTTCAATCTCTTTTTCCATCTCTTTTGGCGATTTAATTTCCTCACGCAAAATTTCTTGAAAACCATAAAAGTCGGCCAAGCTGTCTGAGGATTCGAGTCCGAGATAGAGATTGCCGATAAGATAATCCTTGGCTTTGCGAAGTTCATTCTCAGGAATCTTCTCGTCTCTGATTTTTTTGAGTTCACCAAGTATCGCTACTATACCTTCTTCAACTCGAGTCGAGTCAACACCAGCCGAAACACAAAGTGACCCGTGGTCGGTAAAGGTATCATTACCAGCCCTAACGTAATAGCAGATACCTAGCTCTTCTCGCATTTTTTGGAAGAGTCTTGAGCTCATACCACCTCCGAGCACTGTAGCAAGCAATTTGAGAGCGGTATTCTTTTTGCTATAGACATGGAAAGAACGCACGCCGATTATAAGATGCGTTTGATCGGTCTCTTTGAATTTTAGTTTGACTTCGGGTTTTGTTTGCACCTCTTTGACCTTGGTCTTCTTTTTGTTTTTGGTAGTTGGTATATCTTTAAAAGCCGTTGCCACCTTTTTGAAAATTTCTTGCGCTTTGATATTGCCCGCGACGACAATGGTTGTCCCCTCCGCCGTGTAATGTTCTTTTCTGTACTTTATAAAATCTTCGCGATTAAAAGATCTGACATTTTCTCTAGTCCCAGCAATACTTCTACCAGCGGGCTCGTCACCAAAAAGCAATTCCGCATACACCTCGTGCACAATACGGTGAGGCAAATCTTCGTACATATTTATCTCCTCCACAATTACACCTTTTTCTCTTTCCAAATCTTCGGCTGGAAAGGTCGGGTTCAAATACATATCGGCAATGATGTCGAGCAGTTTGTCGGCATGCTTGGGGTGAGCTTTGGCCCAATAGCCAGTCACTTCTTGAGAAGTAAAAGCATTGTTTTGAGCGCCGAGCGAATCAAACTCTCTAGAGATATCTATAGCTTTGGGTCGCTTAACTGTGCCCTTGAAACACATGTGTTCGAGAAAATGCGAGATGCCATTCTCTTGCTTTTTTTCATACTCCGACCCAGCCTCCACCAAGCTCATGACCGTGACCGAGGGTGCGTCCACAATCGGCACCACAATAATCCTCATGCCATTTTTCAAAACTTTTTTGTTGTATTTCATAGACAGAAGAATAATTGAAAACCCGAGCTTAATCAAGTTTTGTCCGTCAGTCTGGAAAAACAAAAGCATTTCAGTTAAAATACCAAAATGACCTCAGTAGAAGTAAGAAAGAAATATTTGGAGTTTTTTCAAAGCAAAGATCACAAGATCCTGCCTTCGGCGGCGCTTGTGCCAGAAAACGACCCAACGACGCTCTTCAATACAGCGGGGATGCAACCACTGGTGCCATATTTACTCGGTAAGCCTCACCCACAAGGCAAGCGACTAGCTAATATCCAAAAGTGCGTCCGCACGGGGGACATTGATGAAGTGGGGGACAACACTCACCTGACTTTTTTTGAAATGATGGGCAACTGGTCGCTTGGCGATTACTTCAAAAAAGAAGCGATCAACTGGAGCTTCGAACTTTTGACATCCAAAACTCATGGCTTTGGTCTTGACCCGCAAAGATTATACGTCACTTGTTTTGAAGGTGATGATAATGCACCCAAAGATCAAGAATCAGCTGATATCTGGAAAGAAATTTTTGAT
>CAZHJF010000076.1:829-3364 GCA_964532885.1 uncultured Candidatus Saccharibacteria bacterium | reverse complement strand
TGCTTTGAAGAGACTTTCAGATGAGGATCCAACTTTCCGCGTAAAATCTGATTCTGATACTGGCGAGACAGTCATATCAGGTATGGGTGAATTGCACCTCGATATTATCGTCGATCGTATGAAGCGTGAGTTTAATGTCGAAGCCAATGTCGGTGCGCCGCAAGTCGCTTACAAAGAAACCATCACCGGCATCGCCGAAGCAGAAACAAAATACATCAAACAAACTGGAGGTAAAGGTCAGTACGGTCACGTTAAGCTCAACCTCAAACCACTCGAACCTCTTGCCGATCCAGAAGCCAAACTACCTAAAAATGTTCACCGAGATGAAGGTTTTGAATTTATTGATTCTATTAAGGGCGGTGTGATTCCTTCAGAATTTATTCCAGCTGTAGAAAAAGGTGTAAAGGAAGCTATGGATCGAGGAATTCTCGCTGGTTACAAAATGACCGATGTTTCTTGTGAACTAACTTTTGGTTCCTACCACGATGTGGACTCTTCAGAAATTGCATACAAAATTGCAGCTTCTCAGGCTTTCCAAGAAGCAGCCAAAAAAGCTAAGCCGGTTATCCTAGAACCAGTTATGAAAGTTGAGGTTGTGGTACCAGAACAATTCATGGGAGACGTTACAGGTTATTTGTCCTCAAAACGTGGTGCCATTGAAGCTATGGATGATCGAGCTGGACTCAAGGTAGTAAAGGCCAAAGTGCCACTCGCTGAATTGTTTGGTTATGTTACAACCTTGCGCTCTATGACCGAAGGTCGTGGCAGTGCTAACATCGAATTTGACCATTATGCTATCGTGCCTCCAAACGTAGCCCAGGCTATTATTGAAAATAGGAGTAAATAATTATTTTCTGGTACAATTTAGTACTTGGAAAGTAAAGCGTACAAAATTTTCTCGATCGTGGTTACAACCATCTTAATGTTGTGGCTTGCGTTGCTACTTGCTCAGAAGATCGATTTGAGTACGGCCGATTTGGGCCGCCATCTAAAAAACGGTGAAATCATCATTGAGTCTGATTGGGCAGACAAACTTGGTGTTTTAAAAACAAATTTTTATTCATATACAGAAGGTGGTTTCTCGTTTGTGAATCATCATTGGCTCTCCGGAGTATTGTTTTATGGTGTTTTTGCTTTGTTTGGGTTTGGTGGGTTATCAGTTTTTTATATTATCCTCTACGGCTTGGCTTTTTTGCTACTTTTTCGTTTGGCAAATAAAGAAATCGGCATCAATTTTGCAACTTTAGTCGCTCTCTCTGTCATACCAATCTTAACGAACAGGCAAGAAATCAGACCAGAAGTGTTTACTTATCTATTTTCGGCTATATTTTTCTATATTTTGCACTTTTGGTATAAAAATAATTCTGGTGAAAATTTTAAAACGTTGATAGCGCTGCCCATTTTGATGTTGTTTTGGGTAAATTTACACATTGGTTTTGTTGTCGGGTTTGCAATCTTGGGTGTTTTTTGGCTTGATTCGCTTATCCGATATAAAACCAGCAAAGACAATTTATCGGCCAAAAAAAGTTTGGTTGAGATATCAAAAATCACTGTTTTGAGTTTTGGGACTTCTCTTATAAACCCTGCTTTTTTGAAAGGTGCACTTTACCCATTTAGTATTTTTAGTAATTATGGTTATAGAGTTTTGGAGAATCAAAGTATTATATTTTTAGAGAATCTAAATATATCAGAAGGATTGCATTTTGGTTTGATCAAATTGTTGTATTTTTTGATTGCTTTGAGTTTTTTGGTTCTAATTTTTAAAAAAGATTGGCGACCAAATTTTCGAATAGGCTATTTTGTGCTAATTGTCATCTCTGTCTACTTGTCGTTCACGGCCATTAGAAATTTTCCAATTTTTGCCTTATTTTTCATGTCTATTTTAGCTCTAAATATAAAACCTTTAGTAAGGTATCTTGAACAGAAGGAGGATTTTAGATTTGTCACTGCACTTGTTTTGTCAATTATACTAATTATTTTTTCATTTCAGTCACTCGATACAATCCGAGCCAAGCAAAACAATTTTGGAATTGGTCTTGCGGACAATATAAATGCAGCGGCAAATTTTTGGCAAAGAGAAAATATAAAGGGACCGATTTTTAACAACTATGACATCGGGGGCTATTTGATATACAATGTTTTTCCAACGGAAAAAGTTTTTGTTGATAATCGACCAGAAGCTTATAGTCTTGATTTTTTTGTGGATGAATATGTGCCGGCGCAAGAGGCTGCTCCAAAATGGAACGATTTGTTACAAAAATATAAATTTAACGCGATCTTTTTTTCTCATCGAGATCAGACGCCGTGGGGGCAGAATTTTTTGGTAACTAAAATCAACGATCCAGAATGGGCACCGATTTTTGCTGATGCTTACCATATTATTTTTGTCAGGCGTAATTCTCAAAATTTTGAAATCATAAAAAGGAATGAGATACCAAAAGATAGGTTCGGTGTTAGGTAAGAGCGGATTTTAAATATATGCTATATTAATTTCAATATGATCAGCAAAAAATATG
The DNA here is from genome assembly GCA_964532885.1 of uncultured Candidatus Saccharibacteria bacterium. Lineage (GTDB taxonomy): Bacteria > Patescibacteriota > Minisyncoccia > Phycocordibacterales > WO2-35-19 > CAZHJF01. The sequence continues at coordinate 848 of CAZHJF010000076.1, read as the reverse complement.
AAGTAGAGATTGGGGGGAC
>CAZHJF010000076.1:0-819 GCA_964532885.1 uncultured Candidatus Saccharibacteria bacterium | reverse complement strand
GGGGACGAAAATGATTGCCGAGTTTAGCGATTTGGCCGAAAATGCACATGGTTCGGTTATGTTTCGACTAGGGGACACTGTGGTTTTTGCCACGGCCGTGATGTCGAAGGGTGAAAAGGAGTCTGACTACTTTCCACTTTCGGTTGAATATGAGGAGAGGTTTTATGCTTCTGGACAGATTTTGGGTAGCAGATTTTTGAGGAGAGAAGGGAGACCGTCAGACGAGGCTATTCTTGCGGGGCGAATCACCGACCGCACTATTCGGCCGCTTTTCAACCAAAACATGCGCAACGAAGTGCAAGTTGTGGTCACCATTCTTTCTCTCGGCGAGCACGACCCAGATGTCCTCGGGGTAACAGCTTCTTCTTTGGCGCTCGCGGTTTCGCACATTCCATGGAACGGCCCAGTGAGCGCTGTGCGTATCGGTAAAATGAAGGGTCGGACAGACTTTCTGATCAATCCAACCTACAAAGAGCGCGAGAGTGAGGATTATGAGCTTGACTTGGTCGCCTGTGGCCGAGATGGCACGATCAATATGATCGAGGTGGGCGCGAGCGAAGTCGGCGAAGAAGTTTTGACGCAAGCCCTAGAGAAAGCCAATCTAGAACTTACCAAAATCCAAAAATTTCAAGAAATGATTGTAAAAGAAATCGGCAAATCTAAAGCGGAAGTAAAGAGTGTAGAAATTCCGGAAGACTTACAAAATCTTTTTGACACAGAGATAAAGTTAAATATAGCTAATATTTTGGGTGAAGCTGGAAAGAAGAAAATTTACGAACTTGAAGATTTGTGGTTCAAAACTCTGGAAGAAAAGTTGCC
>CAZHJF010000075.1:0-3400 GCA_964532885.1 uncultured Candidatus Saccharibacteria bacterium | reverse complement strand
TAAGTACCACGAGGTCTGTACTCAAACCGAAATGATAGACGTTGGTAAACGCTCCCCGCAGAGCATCCATTGCGTAAGAGACCGGATTAAGTCTCACAAAAAAAGACAAACCGGTTGGTAGCCCTTCTATCGGGAAAAGAGATCCCGAAAGAAAGAATAATGGCATCATTATGAAGTTCATAATTATGGGGAAGGCTTGCATATCACGCATACGGGTAGCAATAGCTGTGCCAAGAGAGGTAAAAAGAGTGGCCATAAGAAGCATTACAAGTAGAGCGAGCGGTACGCTGAGAAAAGAGGCTGGACTGAAGCCAATTATAAGCGAAATCAAGAAAACCAAAACTCCTTGAAAGAGCGCAATGGTGGCTCCTCCCAAAGTTCGCCCCAATACGATGGAAAATCGGGAGACGGGTGCGACGAGGGTCTCCTTTAGAAAACCAAATTGGCGATCCCAAATAACTTCGATACCAGCAAACATTGCAGAGAATATAATAGCCATTCCAATTATCCCTGGCGCTAAGAAATTTATATAATCTCCTTCGCCGGCTGCTCTAAATATTCCTCCAAAACCGAAACCAAAAGCTAAGAGAAAAAGAATCGGTTGACCCAAAGACCCGATGATGCGGGATTTGGAGCGAGAATATTTCTTTATTTGTCTTAACCAGAGTACGTAGATTGCCATATTATTTTTTTAGCGACGGCCACCCCAAATCTTTGCGCCTTGTCTCAACACATCCAGACTGCTTGCGGCTTCATCACGAATTTGGTGACCGGTGATTTTAATAAATGCATCCTCCAAAGATTGGGTCTCTGTCGTTTTCATAATTTCTTCCGGCGTACCAGATTCTATTATTTTACCCTGATCAATGATAGCGATTCTCTCGGCCATTCGTGAGGCTTCTTCCATATAATGAGTGGTAAAAAAGACTGTCATTCCCTTGTTCTGATTGAGGTCTTTGATGTAGCTCCACATATGATTACGGGTCTGGGGATCAAGCCCCAAGGTAGGTTCGTCTAGAAAAAGGATTTTTGGTTCGTGTAAAAGCGATCGAGCGATCTCTAGACGCCTTTTCATACCGCCGGAAAATTCTCTGACAATATTTTTCTTACGGTCGAGCAGATCGACTAGCTTGAGAAGACGATCAATTTTTTCATCGCGAGTGTTTTTTGGAATACCATAAAGCATTGCGTGAAGTTGCATATTCTCAAATGCAGTTAGATCATCGTCTAAGCTTGGATCCTGAAAGACAATACCGATCGAGTGTCTAACGGCATCAGAATCGGTATTGGGGTCAAAACCAGCTACACTTATTTCACCAGATGTCGGACCGAGAAGTGTTGTAAGTATCTTGATCGTAGTCGATTTGCCAGCTCCGTTTGGACCAAGGAAAGCAAAGATCTCACCCTTTTTGACGTCGAAGGTAATATTGTTAACGGCGGTAAAATCACCAAATTTTTTGACCAATTTTTTTACTGAAAGAATATTTTCCATAGGGATATTCTATTAATGATAGTCGAATTTGGCACGTTTCTCAAGCCCCTGCATCACAAAAAATATGCTAAAATTAGATTATGAGAGGCTTGTATGTCAAAGAGGGCCCTACGGTGTTCTTGACACGCGTATTTTTGATGGAAATTGTGGCTGGCGTAGCGCTTTTTGTACTCTCGTATGCGAGCAACTACGAAATGCTCTATCGTGGCGCCAAGCTCGATGTTTTTTTGCGCTACGACATATTTTTGATGGTTGCCTTTTCTCTCTTTCAGCTTGTTTACCTTCTAACCATCTTTCTTAACTGGTACTTTTCTTATTTCGAATTGCGCGATACCGAGGTGGTTAAGAAGTCGGGCATAATCTTTCACAAAAAACAGGCCTTTCCCTTAAGCGGAGTAGTCTCGATTGGTACTAGACACTCACCCATCGATCGGCTGATTGGTCATGCGACCATTATTCTTGAAGGACAATACGGACCGATTGTTAAGATGCGCAACGTGCCCAATTATCGCGACTACGTAGATCATTTGAAGCGCCTGATCCATTCGCAAAATTCGAACGGACAAAAAATTGCAACGACCGAGATAATCGAACGGGGCGAAACTGCCAAAGTAGAATTCAAAGAAACTTTGCGTTTCGATGTTAAGACCGAAGCTGTTAGCAAAGATTTAGAAAGAGCAGTGCTAAAATCTGTAGTCGGTTTTATGAATACTGACGGTGGTATGTTATTTATCGGCGTGCGCGATGATTCTAGGGTTTTCGGTTTGGAGCGCGACTATAAAACACTTCTTAAGCAAAATCGTGACGGATTTGAAAACCATCTGTATTCCCTGTTGCGCTCAATGATAGGTGTTAATTTCGCTAAATTAGTCGAGATCGGTTTTGAAAAATATGAGGGCAAAGAGATTTGCGTCGTCGATATTAAACCCTCAACTCGTCCAGCCTACCTAAAGCAGGGCGAAAAAGAAGAATTCTTTGTACGCACCGGCAACTCGACTCGCTCGCTTTCGATGAGCGAGACCGAAGAGTATATCCGAACAAGATTCGAATTATAATTTAAATATTTTGGGAAAAGTTCGCTGGTCGTTCTGTGGCTTCGCCGTGGTGTAGAAAAGTCAGAGCAAGTGTCGCAAAGGAGAGACCGAAATCTCTTATACCGATCGATGTAAGTCCTAGTTCGAAAGCGATCACAAATAAGTGGAGCGCGAGTACGAGGGCCACATATTTTGTCAGGATACGTAGAGCAAGCAAAGAACCGAGTACAACCTCAAGCAGACCGTTACCGAGCACGATAAAAGCCGGCGGTATTCGTAATAGATCTATAGCCCAGCTCGGTACTATACCTACCCAAGCCAGAGTATTGAAAAGTTGCGAGAAGCCGAACCAGAGGAATACTCCAGCAAGGCCGAGGCGCAGAATTTCAAGTCCGACAACTTGTGATTTATTCATAAATTTATTGTGCTAGGATGCCGATCTTAAAGCCCATCAAAATTTTTGCGATCTGTGAATTACCCCCGTGCTGTCCATTGAACCTTGATGACCCGTCTATTCCGCAGATGCTGAGTATTGCTCTTTCGCCACCGGGGTGATTGGGTACCCAACTGGTAAGATCGAAAACAGAGCCATCGATAACTGACCAACAACTTTGTTTGTTGTTGTGAACTGCAACATTGCTCATTGTGTAGGATTTTACTTTACTATCGCTATTTGTCGTCTGAGTCACAACACCTGAATCGGTTTTGCTGTTGACTGTAGAATTTGTCGGCGTAGGTGTTTGCTGTTTTATATCACTATCTTTTTGGGAGTAAACAAAACCACCAACTCCTAATATAAGAATAATGCCAATGATTGTACCAATATATTTGTTTGTCATTGGTGTATTATATCACTCTTTGCGTAAAGCACTCC
>CAZHJF010000074.1:0-3435 GCA_964532885.1 uncultured Candidatus Saccharibacteria bacterium | reverse complement strand
CAAAACACCAAAACAATTAATTACAAAGTGATGCAAAGGTGTTGACTGTTATTCATTTTAAAGTTGAACGACATATAATCCTCGCCAAATAACAGGTTTTTTGATATTGTGTGCATGTACAACCGCTCCCGTCGTTCAACGGATAGGACACTCCCCTGCGAAGGGAGAAATTTAGGTTCAATTCCTAACGGGAGCACCACTTCGCTTTCCACTGCGTTCCAAGCTTCGCGGTGCAAGCACACCACCAGAATATTTTATATTGTCACGAAACTTCGTTATTATGAAAGCGAAGTGGTCCCGCATAGTCCCGCGAAGTGAAGCGTAGTGGGACGACGTGGGGCAAACACAATGTATTATACATATATAATCCAGAGTCAAAAAGATAAAACTTTTTATATTGGTTCAACTGCTGATTTAAAAAGAAGAATCACTGAGCATAACAACGGTAAAGCAACTTATTCTTCAACAAAATCTCCTTTTAAATTAGTTTGGTACGGAGCATTTTTAAATAAATCAAAATCACAGGAATTTGAGGAGTATTTGAAATCTAGTTCAGGATTTGCTTTTAGAAACAAGAGGCTTGTTTGACAAACCCTTCACAAAGAGGTAATTTTGTGGCAGAAAGAAAACGGCAGGCCGACCCTGCAGGAAAGGAAAAAATGCCACCTCAAACATTTAGAGGATTAATGAGAGGAAAGGGCTGGAGTGATATTCTTCAGTTCCTCAAAGAAAGCGGCAGGATAATCCATGTGGCGGTAGCTGAGGCCATCATGGGAACAGGAGGGCACGTCTTACTCGATGGTGATGGCTTCAAGGAATGGCATGGCGTAGTTGGAGAAGCATCTGCGTATAGTAAAAGACAGCCACGCATCACACCTCTAAGCACTCCCAAAAAAGTGCTCGATGCTATCCGGGAGTGCGTCAACGGCACACCATCTCTGCCATCGGAGAGTGATCTTGTTGGGTACATTCTCAAGCAGCTCGCGACAATTAAAGCGACAGACTGGGCTCCGAAAATCACGACGCGTCCAGTCCATGAGACGATCGTAGAAGCGATCCGACGGTGCAACCCGAGTCCATCAAGCGGTGAAATTCTTCACCTGTTTCAACTTATTAAGGACACAACGATCCCCAAAGGCCACGACGAAATCATCGCCGCGATCAACGAGTATTTTCGTTTCCCGGGCGGAGAGAAATGGGCTCGTGAAATCCGTGAGGTGCGAGAGAGTATTCTTGAGCAGAAGCGGACAACTGTGCTTGTCCGTGGTGGTCGCTAAGCCATTCCGCAACCGGACCACGCAGTATAGTTTAAAAAACTGAAAGTTCAACAATCTCAAAATAGCCAGACACATGCACCGCAAAGGTAAAGTGTCTGGCTATTTATTTTTAAGTATTATTTAATTTAAAAAATCATCAATTGAGAAATAGCCCCTCAAGTGGTCTTCCCTTATATAGAAAGCCCGCCACAAGTCCGAAGACGTGGCGGGCGAGATATTAAACAACTCATTATATTGGTCAGTTTACAGCTTTTGTGATTTGAAAGTGGTTTGGTGTTTCGCCTCCATCCCAACCACCTTCCGACCTTGAGGGAACATGTTGAACGACAAACTTTTTGCCGCCAACTTCTACAACAGCCATCCCCCCTTCTGGAATAAAAGCCAACAATGGGTCACGCAACGGATCCTCTTTGTCGAGTGACGGCGAATTGAAGTTAGAATTTAGCCATACGCGCCCGTCCCAATTTGAGTGCGGCCTCCAATCGTAACGAACTGGTTTCCCCGTTGAGGGCGAATACTCCACCACCACACACCGAAGAATGACTTTGCCACTCAAACATCTCGCCAATTTTTTCAACGCTTCGATTGGATTTGTAGACGCAAACGCGCTTTCAATATTTTTTCGCGCTGAATCCGAAAAGCTAGCCGAGAGGAAATTTTTTGCAGAGGCTTCTTCCACTTTGATGATCCTTTCTTTTTTTTCAAAGCAACCTATCTGAGTACAATACCCAGATTTGAGCACAATATATGATATTTTCCAGTTTTAGTCAAGCTCAAACAAAAAGTCCTGCTATGCAGGACTTTTTGTTTATTTTGAATTGATTTTTTTGGAAAGGCGACTCTTTTTGCGAGCGGCGTTGTTTTTCTTTATGATTCCACCCTTTGCAGCCTTATCAATAGCTTTTTGAACTTGAGGTAACAATTTCTCGGCTTCAGACTTTTTGTTATCTACAATAAGCTTCTTGTACTCCTTGATTGTATTTTTGAGTGTTTTGGTGCGCTTATCATTTATGACCTTCTTTCTCTTTGAGCTGCGTAGGGCTTTTTTGGCTGATGAAGTAATTGGCATTTAAATATAATTAAAATTAGCTTTATATATTGAGTTATTCTTCTTATTATTCTAGAAGTCAATAACAGCACAACATTATCAGAAAAAAGCCGAATAGGCAAATTTCTTAATGTTTTGCTATAGTTTAAATATAAACATATGATTGGTTTTCTAAGCGGTAAAGTATTGAGTGTTTCTATTTCCAAAGTCATCTTGGATGCACACGGCGTTGGTTATGTCGTGCATTTTGTGCCTAAAAGTGTAGAAAAAATGCGTACAGGCCACGAAGTTTCGGCCTGGATCCATACAGCCGTTAGAGAAAATGATATTTCTCTATACGGATTTGAGACCGAAAGCGAACTTAAAATATTTGAGAGTTTACTCAACGTCTCTGGTATCGGCCCCAAATCAGCAATTTCCATTCTTGGAGTCGCAGGCGTTGAAGCCTTGGAGGAAGCTATAATCTCGGGCAACACTGCCATCTTGACCAAGGTTGCTGGTATCGGCAAAAAAACAGCAGATAAAATAGTACTCGAGCTTTCTGGTAAAATCGCCTCTTCAAATGAGCTGAGCGCTTCTACTCAATCAGATCTTGATGTGTTTGAGGCCTTGCGGTCGCTTGGTTTTAGAGACGGTGACATTCAAAGCGCAATCAAGAGCATCCCAAAAAACCTAACGACGACAAGTGAGCGAATTACTCATGCAATTCGAGCTTTAGGTAAATAACATGCTAGCACTACTCAAAAAAATCATTCCGAAATCAGTATTTCGCTTTTTCCAACCGACTTATCATTACGCCTTGGCTTTTGTCGGTGCGCTCCTTTACCGCTTCCCTTCTCGCAAACTACTAGTAATAGGCGTCACCGGCACCAAAGGCAAGAGCACCACAGCCGAAATTCTTTATAATATTTTCAAAGCCTCGGGCAAAAAGGTGGCCCTCCAAAGCACCATTCGTTTCGTGTTGGGCGACAAAGAAAGAAGAAACCTTTATAAAATGAGTATGCCGGGCAGGTTTTTTATGCAAAAGTTTTTGCGCGATGCGGTTGAAGCACAGTGCGAAGTAGCCATACTAGAACTCACGAGCGAAGGCGCCAAACAATTCCGCCACAA
>CAZHJF010000073.1:0-3462 GCA_964532885.1 uncultured Candidatus Saccharibacteria bacterium | reverse complement strand
CTATCGATTTATTGCTGGTGGCGATCCACAACAATATTATCAATCAATACAAAGATATTGTCAGACAAAACAACCTTGATGCTCGTTTTTTTGAAATAGAAGTTTTTAGCGCGATCCGAGCTGTACTTGATGGTGCCGCTTCGCCTGTGATGGTTTTTGACATGGGTGCTTCAACTACTAAGTTATATATTATCGATAGGGGAATCGTTGTCGCATCGCACACTGTGAGTCGCGGATCACAAGACATTACAGCAAATATTGCGCGCAATTTGAGCATTCCAATATCAGAAGCAGAAATATTGAAACGTACAATTGGCGTTGGAGTGACAGTAGACGGCAAAGAATTAAAATCAAGCGTTGACCCTGTTGTTGATAATATTTTTGTCGAGGCAAACAGATTTCTTTTTGATTTTCAACGAAAACGCAATCACAACATTAAATCAGTTTATTTAACCGGTGGTGGCTCAGCTCTAAAAGGTTTTAGAGACATGGCAAAAAACACCTTCAAAGTTGAAGTCTTTTCTGGTAATCCATTTGAAAAAGTCGAAACCCCCGCTTTTCTTACAGAAGTCTTGAGGCAAACGGGTCCTGAATTTGCGGTAGCGACTGGCTGTGCTTTACGCTGTCTGGGTGAGCTCTAAAAATTTCAAGTAATCAACACCCAAGCGAGATACTCAGGCGTTTATGCTTTATAATAAAAGACAAACCATGTCTCAACCTTTTCAGTCTTCATTTATACCAAAAGAGTCTTCCAATCAAAGCTCATTTAGCAGGAAAAGCTTTGGTGTTATGGGTATGATCGCCACCTTGTTTATTGTTGTCTCGGTTCTCGCTAGTGTTGGTTTATTTGTCTATATTAGAGTACTCGAATCAAATGTGAGTTCTCTCTCAAATCAAGTGGCCCTCTCTGAGCAAAGTATTGATAATGTTGTGATAGAAGAAATGTTCCGATTTAATGAACGATTAAATTCGGTAAAGAGTATAGTTTCAAAGCATCAAGTTGTTTCAAATTTTCTAGATTTGCTTTCTACCAACACTGTAAATGAGGTGGAATACATAGAATTCCAATATGCTATTATGCCAGCCGGAAATGTGGTGATTATTCTAGAAGGTACCGCAAAGAATTATGGGAGCATTGCTTTACAAGAGAATATTTTTTCAAATAACGAATTTATCAAATCAGTTAAGTTTGGCGATCTGTCTTTGTCTCAAAATGGCCGTGTGGGTTTCAGGTTGACCATAGAAGCAAAACCTGAAATAACGCTCTATAATCCAGAGATAAATACTTCGAATGCGACAACCACTGTTTCAACGGGTAGTTCAAAAAATACCGAAGAAGATATTTCTGCCATGGTCGATGAAATTAACGACATGGAAATCCCACCTTTAAATATATAAATTCATGAGTTCTACAAGCGCACTATCATACATAATAATATCAATCGCACTTCTATACAGCTTTGTTATGCCAAAATGGGCTGATGTCAGTATCTTACTAGATCAAAAGAGTAAACTAAACCAGACTATAGATTCAATCCAACAAATCGAGCAAAAAAAGAATGAGCTCTTAGCGCGTTTTAATGAGATCAGTAATGTCGACCGCAAGAGGATTGAATCTTTGATTCCTGATAATTTCAATTATGTTAAATTGGTTTCGGAGATAGACGCCGTCGGTTCTCGTTACGGCATTTCAATCGATGATGTTTCTTACAAGGAACTTGATGATTCGGTGGGGGACTCTATCGAAAATGCAGGACCTAAAAAAACATACAATTCGGCGATACTTTCATTCACTTTTGTGAGCTCTTATGAAAATTTTGGCAAATTTATCGATGCTCTTGAAAAGAGTCTGCGCATTATGGATATAAAATCAATGAAGATTACGGCTCAGCCAGGAGGGTTATATCAGTATAGTGTCGAAATCGAGACCTATTGGTTTTCAAAATAAATATGAAAAATTCCAAAAACAACAAAACAAAATTTATGATCGCGATACTTATCGCTTTATTGCTTGTTTTGTATAAGACGATGTTTACAACGCCTCCGATTGAGGAGGTGTCTACTGATCTGACCGCAGAGAGCAAAATAGATCAAACTCTGAGCAAGTTGGAGTTGATGAATTTTGACTTGTCTGCGATCAATGATCCAAAGTTTATGTCACTTGAAAGCATTGAAAAGCCGCTGATTCAAGCCGCTGTCGGCAAAAAAAATCCTTTTGCCATCATACTGGGGTCTCAAACAAAATAATGTTATATGAGCGTATTAGATATTCTTATCAAACAGGGGATACTGGACAAAAAAGATTTGGCAGGTGTACGTGAGAAAGTTGAAAAAAATGGCCAAAATCTTGATGAAATCCTTATAAGTATGGGTGTGAGTGAGGAAGATATCCTCAAAGCTAAAAGCGATTATCATGGAGTCCCGCTCAAGGATGTAGATATTTCTCAAATAACAAGCAAGGTACTCGATTATATACCCGAAGAATCAGCTGTCTACTATCAATTTGTGCCGATAGCACTCTCTGATGGTGTTTTGGAAGTTGGTATTATTGATCCAGACAATATAGCGGCGCGAGACGCCTTGAATTTCATATCATCAAAAATTGGTTTGCCTTTCAAGATGTACCTCATTTCCGAATCTGCTTTCAACAAAGTGATCGCTCTTTATAAGGGTCTATCTGGCGAAGTTACCAAAGCGCTGACTGAGCTCGAAACAGAATTTATTGTTGAATCATCAAAATCAAAATCTGACTCAAAAGAAAAAGAAGATGTAAAAGTTGAAGAAGAAAAAGAAAATGAAGTCAACGATTTGAATGAGTCAACCGATGCTCATGTAATAGAAAATGCGCCAGTGACTAAAATTGTGGCTACTATTTTACGCTATGCCACAGATGGTAGAGCTTCAGACATTCACATAGAGCCAACTGTTGCCAATGTCAAAGTGCGTTTCAGGGTTGACGGTGTGATGAATACTAGTTTGGTTTTGCCGGGACGTGTTCATTCAGCCGTTGTGGCGCGTATCAAAATTATGTCCAATATGCGACTCGACGAAAAACGCAAACCTCAAGACGGCAGATTTTCGGCTCGTTTGAATAACCGAAAAATTGATTTTCGTGTTTCAACTTTTCCAACTTACTATGGGGAAAAAGTTGTGATCCGTATTTTGGACCAAGAGAAGGGGGTGCTCAAACTCGACCAACTCGGACTTTCTGCCGAAAACATGGTTAAAATACGAAAAGCCCTGGATCTGCCATACGGCCTCATTTTGATCTCAGGTCCTACTGGTAGCGGTAAATCAACCACTCTCTATTCTATGATCAACGAAGTCGATAAGGATCACAAAAATGTTTTATCACTTGAAGATCCGATTGAATACAATATCGAAGGTATGAGTCAGTCGCAGGTGAGACCCGAGATCGGCTATACTTTTGCTTCAGGTTTGCGTACTACTTTGCGTCAAGAC
>CAZHJF010000072.1:0-3483 GCA_964532885.1 uncultured Candidatus Saccharibacteria bacterium | reverse complement strand
CTCTTGATCCCTTTCTACTTCGCCAATACAAATTATTGGGGTAAGTTTTTGATCAAAAGCCGCTTCAATTTTTTTTCTAACGTCATGATTAGTCTCACCTTTCTTTCTTTTTTCAGAATGACCAACGATTGTATACCTAGCGCCAACATCTTTCATCATACCTCCACATATTTCACCAGTATGAGCGCCTTTTTGCTCTAAACTAATATCTTGAGCTCCAAAATATAAATTTTTTACCACCTTACCTTTACCAAGATCACTCAAAAAAACAGCTGGAGGACAGATGACCACATCGGTATTTTTGATACTTGGTAAGGCTTTTTTGACCACAGTCACAATCTTCTTGGCCTCAAATAGCGTTTGAGGGTTCATTTTCCAATTGGCTATAACCAAATTCCTTTTTTTCATCTCTCTATTATAACACTTCTTCCCAAGAAAGAATTTCATACTGATCAGAGGTCAGAGGAAAACTAGGCGGAGGACCATAGAGCAAATTTGCATCGTAAATTATATTTCTTGTCTGATAACCAGTGCCATTGGTGTAAGCAAAGCCATATCTTTGATTACTTGCAATCATGCCATAAAGCGTAATAACGCTGCGTACATGATAGGGTGAACAAGTCGAAGGGTAGTAATACCGCCCAACTCTGCCATTTTGGGCAACGAGAGCGGCATCAATTCGCAAATCAGTGTCCGACCTTAATCCGACATTTACATTACCTTGAGCAATTAAAGCGACTACATCAGAACCATTTTGATTTGTGTATAAAAGATCATTATTGATGATAATATTTGGCCGACTTGACGGATTGTCAGGAAATCTCCCAGCAACTATGGTCACGCGAGCAGAATTTATTGTACCTTCAACCCAAACATTGTCTTCCACAAAAATCAATCCGTTCCCTGGGATAGCGTAGTTAGCAACAAACTGCTTGTTGTTGACACTCCAACTTGCCCATCCAGATTGAGATTGCGTGTTAATACAGGACCAACCTGGATTAACTTGTGAAGTCACACGATATAGATCAAATGTATCGTTAGTTTTAAGAGTAATTTGATAACCTTGAGCGCCAGAAGAAGCAATGTAGCGACCATTTGACTGCGCTTCGGCTTTTATATTTGACAGATCATTTGTTAGACCCACAAAATCAACAACCGGCACGGGGAAAATACGACCAGCCACAAAGATATCCGGTCGACTTGGTACGGCACTCGGAGGCGAAGGGTCTACCGGGGAATCGCAAGTATGAACACCAAAAGAACTTCCAGGATTACAATCATCAGAGTCAGTGTCGTTGTAAGAAGAAACGGCACTAGTAACCAAATTATAAGCCTTACCATCAAAACGGATACCATAGTTTGAATGAATTGGACCATATACTTCTGTACCTTCACCAAAACGCATAACATCGTTTGCAACAATGGCAAACTTGGCAAGTGAGGGTATAGCCATCTCTACCCTAATTGTCCTTTCAATATTTGAGCCTATAGGTTTGCCGGTCGAATCAATCCGAACTCTGGTTGAACCAGAGGGTGGAGCCGTTATGTTCAATTCAAACTCTCCAACCTCATTACCATCTTTGTCATAAACTGTATGTGTATATGGACCAGTGCTACCCGTACCATCTTGATAGTCATCTGAAGCATGAGCAAGATGCCACCTATAATAATCAATACCAGACTCAGCCAAATAAATAGCTTTTTCACGCACCAAAAGCTGGCGGTTTGACTCCACGGTAATTTTGGTCCAATTCATAATGCCACCAATCACCACAAGAGCAACCGATGCAAAAACTAGCACCATAACAAGCAGTTGCCCCCTTTGTAAGTTTGTTTTTTTTACGATCATAGATTGTCTTTTAAATTGCGCAACGTAACCTGACTCGTGACGCTGATTGGTCCTGGGGCCTTATTTTGATCCTTATCGAGAGATAAAGTAATTTTGATTAATCGAATATCGTTGACCTGTACCGGATACGGGAGAGAATTTGTTGTGCCATCATAATTCTCGTCATAATATTCGAAAATCGGATTTGACCCATTGACCACATCATGCACCAATATACTTATCACCTCATTATTTGAATTATAAACCAGAGGGTTGCCAGTTGGATTTATCACACCCTTGCGCAATTCCACCCCTTGTAGAAAATACCTGATTCTCTCTTTCAATCCATCATTATTGATATCACTATAAAAAACCAAACTCGATGTAGAAACAGACTCAATCGGATAGCCGCCAAGACTTGAGTTTGAAGCACTGCGAAGCTCGGTGGTTATAGTTTTCAAAATTCTTCGCCCATCAGACTGCGCACCGAGATTGGTCTGAGCGGCTAAATTAAAATTGAAAATACCGACACCAAAATTTCCAACCGCAATAGAAATAACAGCAAAAACCGCGACAGCGATAAGCATTTCTGTCAGCGTAATACCTTGAGATTTGTATTTAAATTTGTTTGTTTTGAACATATTATTCTGGCAACATACTAGCTTCGACACTCTGCCAGTCATCATTAGTAATAATATTTACATCATACTCTTGGGTTTGGTATCCTACTTTTTCAAGTAGTAATTTATGATTTCCATGAGACAGACCCGCAAAACTTGCTTGACCCGGAGGCACACAATCCGAGGTATAGGTAACAGCGACACTTGAGATGTTTGGCGTCTTATTATCAGAGTTTGAACTTAAAAATATTTTATATCTAAAATACCTATCACCATTGTGTATTGCGTTTATATTATTATTCGACACTGTGTAGTAGGTGGCGTTTGTGCCATCTGGACCAAGGTATTGCCAGGTGGTAGTGGCAGTATTATCAGGTGATGTGGCAATTTGAAATCTGACACTATTTGGACCAGTCTGTGGTGGTTGATCAGTAGGTTTCCAGACAATACTAGAAAAATTTGAGGTAGTTCCAGTATCGAATATTGATGAAATTAGATCTCCACTTGCCACATACTTACCCAAATTTTTTACAAGTTTCAATTCCCCTGCAGGTGAGCCTGTATCAATATTGCCGTCCTGCACCCAATACATCTCTTGTATTTCATAATCCGCCTGCCCTGACCCAAGCGACCAATCTGTCTGCTCCATGTAGCCTCTACCGGTGACTTGATTGGCCGAAAAAACACCTTGCGTCAACGTGAGCGAGACTCCCGATAGGGGCAGATTGTTCACACTATCATTTACTGAGACAAGTAAATTATTTGGCACCCCCGCACTAAATATCATGTCCACATTTTGAACAGAGTTTGGTAAAACTGCAAAGGGTGAGGCTGGGTTTATACCAATCAAGCTAAGATTCCCCTGAGGCGAGAAAGTGAAAAGGTCCCATTCGATATTATTTAGAGTTTTTTGTCCAAGTGCATCCGTAGAAAAGTTTCCACTCCATTTCAAAACATCAGGATTAGTACCAATAAGTTTTGACCCAGCAATTGAAAAATCAACGTTGGCTATAGGCTGACACTGCAGATCACGCG
>CAZHJF010000071.1:1583-3609 GCA_964532885.1 uncultured Candidatus Saccharibacteria bacterium | reverse complement strand
AATGGATTACGAATATCTGTTGGACCGATTATATCAGATTTTTTAGGCTTTGTCTGCTTCTTTGGCTTCGCCGGAATCAGTTGGCGGGGTGTCTGTTTTGGCGTCGGCTTGAGGGTTTTTGCTCAAGTGTTCGCCGATTTTTTGCATTTCTTTGGATAGATTTTCGGTCGCAGTTTTGATAGCGGGTAAGTCTTCCTTATCTTTTACTTCCTTTAATTCTTTGACCTTAGTTTCTACGCCGTTTTTGATTTCATCAGTTACCTTCCCCTCGGCATCTTTGAGGGCCTTTTCGGCAATATAAATAGTTTGTTCGGCAAGATTGCGCACTTCGATCAGCTCTTTCTTTTGGGCGTCTTCGCTTGCATGCGCTTCGGCGTCTTTTTTCATCTTCTCGATCTCATCACTTGAGAGGCCAGAAGAAGCTTCGATGCGGATTGATTGTTCTTTGCTGGTCGCTTTGTCTTTGGCTTTGACGTTCAATATGCCGTTTGCATCGATGTCAAAAGTGACTTCGACTTGAGGCATACCTCGTGGCGCTGGAGCGATACCATCGAGAATAAACCGACCCAAGCTACGGTTGTCGCTTGCGAGCGGCCGCTCCCCTTGCACCACGTGCACCTCGACACTGGTCTGGTTGTCGGCGGCGGTTGAAAATATTTGTGAGCGTGAGGCTGGGACGGTGGTGTTCTTCTCGATCAATTTGGTGTTGACGCCGCCCATGGTTTCGATACCAAAAGAAAGTGGAATGACGTCGAGGAGCAAAATATCTTTGACATCACCGCCAATGATACCGCCTTGGATCGCGGCGCCGAGCGCTACTACTTCATCGGGGTTGATACTTTTGTTTGGCTCTTTACCAAAAAACTTTTTGACTTCTTCGATTATTTTTGGCATGCGAGTTTGACCACCGACGAGCACAACTTCTTCGATTTCATTTACCTTAAATGGCGAAGCTTCGATGGCGCGTTTGGTGATTTCCATTGCTCTTTGGATAAATTCGTCGGCGAGCTCATCGAGCTTGGCGCGGGTCATTTTGATGAGCAGGTGGCGTGGGCCGGATGAGTCGGAGGTGATGAATGGAATATTTATTTCTGACTCCATCGCGGTTGAGAGCTCGATCTTGGCCTTTTCGGCGGCTTCGTCGAGACGTTGCAGAGCGAGCGGGTCTTTGGTGATGTCGATGCCGCTCTCCTTTTTGAATTCACTCGCGAGCCAGTGGATGATCTTTTGGTCGATGTCTTTGCCGCCCAAATGAGAGTCGCCATCGGTCGATTTGACTTCGACCACATCATCGCCCACTTCCAAAATTGAAATATCAAAAGTACCGCCACCAAAGTCGAAGACGGCGATTTGTTCGTCTTTCTTTTTGTTGAAGCCGTAAGCAAGAGCGGCGGCGGTCGGCTCGTTGATGATGCGCTTTACATCGAGCCCAGCAATTGCGCCCGCGTCTTTGGTTGCCTTTCTTTGTGCATCGTGGAAGTAGGCGGGCACGGTGATGATCGCCTCGGTGATCTTTTCACCGAGCTTCGCTTCTGCATCGGCCTTGAGTTTGCCGAGAATCATGGCTGAGATTTCTTCGGGGCGGTAATCTTTGCCGCTCATCTTTACCAAAATGCCATTTGAGTCTGATTTTGAAATTTCGAAAGGCACAGTCTCCTTATCTTTTTGCACTGCCTCTTCGTCATAATCATGACCGATAAAGCGCTTGATGCCAAAAACCGTATTTTTGGGATTGGTCACGGCTTGTCGGCGGGCGAGCAAACCCACCAGTCGTTCGCCTGTTTTGGAAATGGCAACAATCGACGGTGTGGTGCGGGCACCTTCGGCGTTTTCGATAATCTTTGGATTGCCAGATTCCATCACGGCGACAGCGCTGTTAGTAGTTCCTAGATCGATTCCAATTATTTTTGACATAGTAGATAAGAGTTAACTTATAAATGCGACACCAATCCACGAATTCATGCGAATGACACTAATTATTCGTGTGTGCATATTCGTCAATGCTATTTGTGTACTATTCGTGGCA
>CAZHJF010000071.1:0-1573 GCA_964532885.1 uncultured Candidatus Saccharibacteria bacterium | reverse complement strand
AGTTCCTAGATCGATTCCAATTATTTTTGACATGTGATTAAAAGATTATTAAACCCCACCCGTCTTGCAGGCACCCTCCCCTTGATTAAGGTGAGGGAAGACTCCAAAACAAGTGAAATTATATTGGTAATGTGGACAAATTATACCACCCGCTTGATTTTCTATGAACTTGACAATACGCGCTTTAACTTTTGTATTCGCCAATCTTGACTTTGGGGGCGCGGATGAGTTTGTCTTGAAGTTTGTAGCCGACGCTTATGACTTCCATAATTTTATGATCATCGGCCTGCGTTTCTACCTCTACCGAGCCAACTGCCTCGTCTCTCTGCGGGTCAAACTTTTCACCGAGCGGATTTACAACCGAGACACCGTGATTAGCGAGCACATTTATAAGTTGAGTGTGAATGTATTCAACTCCGACGCGCCAATTTTTGTCGACCTTTTCCCAAGCTTCTTTGTTTTTGAAAGCTGATTCAAACGAGTCGAGGACAGGAATAATTTCGGTCGCAATATCTTCTTTGGCAAACTTGGCAAAATCACGCTTCTCTTCTTCAAGTCGTTTGCGCAGGTTCACTCCTTCAGCCCTTTCTTTCTGCCAACCAGTCAAATACTCTTGGGCCTTACCTTCTGCTTCCTTTAGTTTGGCGCGAAGTTTTTTGATTGTCGCCGACTGGTTCTCTCCTCCATCTTCGTCGATTTCTTCTTCAATTTTTATTTCGTCTTCATTCATGTGATTTTTGTAAGGTGTTTTCCTAATCTTCCCCCGACCCCTTCTTTACATTAAAGAAGGGGTGACTACTTTTTATTACTCAGTAATTTAACAGTTAGTTGCGCGGTTCCCTCTTTAAGGTAAAGAGGGTTAGGGAGATTAGTATCGTTATCGTTTTGACCACTGCGGAGCCTTTCTTGCTTTCTTGAGGCCGAATTTGCGTCGTTCTTTGGCGCGTGGATCGCGTTTGAGCATTCCAGCTGATTTGAGTTTAATTCGCACAGCGTCATCTTTGTCTGAAAGCGCTCTTGAAATACCAAGTCGCATGGCTTCTGCTTGAGAGTGAACTCCCCCACCTTTGATGTTTGCAGTTATGGTGTAAGTCCCTTTGTCGGCCAACTTGAGAGAGCTTTCTATGACGGAGCGGAGCTCCGCTGTTGGGAAATAGGTAGCAAAATCGCGATTATTTATTTTGAAAGTAGTTTTTGGAGATGGAGTCAGGCGAACACGAGCGACAGAAGTTTTCCTTCTGCCAACAGCTTCTATGTATCTATTTTCTTTTGTGGTAGCCATATTTAAATTTCTATTCTTCGGTGATTAAGTTGTTGATCATAATTGCGCGCAATTTGTTTTTTGGGAGCATGCCATTTACCGCGGTGCGAAAAGCCTCGCCCATGCCTTTGTCCTGGATTACTTTTTTCATATTGGACTCTTTCAATCCGCCTGGGTAACCAGAGTATGTTTTGTAAATTTTAGAATCAAGTTTTTTGTTGAGCAAATCAACCTTGGAACAGTTGACGATCTTTACCTTTACGTTTGGGGCAATATTTCGAGCAAAATCTGTGCGATTTTTACCAATAAGTA
>CAZHJF010000070.1:0-3630 GCA_964532885.1 uncultured Candidatus Saccharibacteria bacterium | reverse complement strand
CTTGGCAAGGCACATTGCTCAAATCGGCAAAAATTGCAAACCAGGCGACTTCTCTTGCCGGCCCCGCCAACGCCAAGCAATCCTACATTGGGCTTATGATAGTAGAAAGATGTAGCGGTCTATAAATTGAAACTGGTACTTTTATGTGTTATAAATGACACAGAGGTGAAAATTTTGGAAACAGCAAATCTGCTACAATATGAGAAGTACGATAGCCACCTTGTGGTTATCGCAAAACAAAATATTGATCTTACAAATTCTCTTGCTTTCTATTTAGAAGCGAGACGGCATCTTTCTACAAATTATAAGCAAGTTGTGATCGATTTGAGTCGCAGCAAAAGACAGGACGACTCAACACTCGCCGCCCTGCTCCTCATCGCAAGCGATCTAAAGCGCATGTGGAAATATTCCTTTGTTGGAGTAGTCGGAATGGATATCAGCTTCAAAAGACACTTCGAAAAACATAAGTGCGGCATTACTTATTTGACCTCAGTTTCAGCAGCGAACAAATTCTTACGAAGGAATTCATCGTAAACACTGAGCCACAGCACAATTTAGTCTCATCAAAAGCCGGCACTGCCGGCTTTTATCTTGCAATAAACCTTATTATAGGACTTCACAAAAAGTTGACGAAATAGGTAATTGATGTACTGTTTACGAAGAAAGGAGACCTCATGTCTCTTCAAAAGATCGCAGATTTCTTTTTGGACGAGAGAGCGCTTAGAGAGTCGGCACAAAAATTGGCAAAAATTTATGCCGAATATCACAGGATTCCAGTAGATGATTTTTATGATTGTAATGACCCTACTCAATTAAGAATAATTATCGCAAATCTTTATACTGCCAATGCAGCTGCGATAAATATTTCTTTGTCTCTAACACATCAAATGTCCTCTGAGGACGGATACAAGTTTGGTCTAGAAAAAATCTCTCACAAAAAAATGTTGTTCAACGCTGAACGTAGAGTAGTGGAAAACATGGCTTGGTTATCTGTTGTCGCGTTTCCAACAACTGGTTTAACGGGCCAATCAGACCGCGAAATGTACGTTGAGTTTATAAATAATCTTAGACAAGATACTAGCTACTGCGACTTATTTTTTATCCAGAAAGCCGCAGAAATACTGTTAGAACAGTTTAACAGCTGAAGATAACTGTGAAGCCCCGCATTGTGCGGGGCTAGTTTTTTGATATATTTAAACATTGGAAAATTGAAATGTCCTACAAATTTGAAAGCAAGGTGTGGCTTTATCCGGGCGAGCAAGGCGCTTGGCATTTTGTGTCGGTGCCAAAAGAGTTGTCAGAAAAGCTCAGTAAAAAATACCAAGGGTTGCATCGAGGTTGGCGTTCATTGCCAGTTTTAACCAGGATAGGGAAGACAAAATGGTGCACTTCGATCTTCTTTGACCGACGAAATAATTGCTACATTTTGCCGATCAAGGCGAGCATTCGCAAAAAAGAAGGTATTTATGAAGATGACAACCTAAATCTCTCAATCAGGATCGGGCTTTGAGTATAAAAAGGGGATACAACTTACTTGTCAATTACTTGACAATTGTCATTTGGTCACTTGTCAATTAATTGACAATTGCATAGTGATTGGCTTATAATGGGTAAGTAGAATATGAGGTTGGATAAACAAAAAATCATAGAACTGGCCCATAATTTGGGCAAATTGCACTCCAAAGAATTGGTGGCCACATTTGGCGTATCTCGCCAATACGCTAATATTCTGATTTCGGCTCTGGTAGCAGAAAACGTGCTTCTCAAAATCGGGTCCACTCGAAATGCTTTCTATGTCTTGCCAAGTTACTCCCTAAAACACAAAGAAATACTACCTACAAAATATCAAGCAAAATTCAAAAATCAGAATCTTGAAGAGCACACAGTTTTGGTAAAAATCGAAGAAGCCTTTGGAGCAATGCGCAACATCCCGGAAAATTTGAAGAGTATTTTTACTTACTCTTTCTCGGAAATGTTTAACAACGCAATCGAACACTCCGAGTCCAAAAACATCGCTATCGATGTCGAAATCAAAGAAGGCAAGTTCGTTTTTGAAATCAAAGACACTGGGATTGGCGTGTTTAGAAATGTGATGCAAAAAAGAAATCTAGCGAGTGAACTCGAGGCTATCCAAGATATTTTGAAAGGCAAAACCACCACTATGCCAAAATCGCATTCGGGTGAGGGGATTTTCTTTACTTCCAAAATTAGTGACAAATTTATACTCGAAAGCTTTGGCTACAAGCTAATCGTCGATAATATCAAAAGGGACGTCTTTATAGAAACACCCAAAAGAACACAGAAAGGCACGCGTGTTATCTTCGAAATATCCGCAAAATCAAAAAAACACCTGGGCGATGTATTCAAAGAATTTACCAACCTAAATGACGGTAGCGACTTTGGTTTTGACAAGACAGAAATATTGGTCAAGCTATACACTCTAGGCGGAATTCACATTTCGCGCTCGCAAGCTCGACGCATTTTGACTGGTTTGGATAAATTCAAAACTATCACTTTTGATTTTGACAAAGTACCAACTGTCGGCCAAGCTTTTGCCGACGAGATTTTCCGTGTCTTTGCCCAGAGCCACCCGCAAATCAAACTCGAAACAAGTAATATGTCTGAGGGAGTGGAATTTATGGTCAAAAGAGCCCAAAACGAGGCGTCAAGAAATTTTTAAATCCAAATTAATCTTTGACCTCAAACTAATTTCGGCTAGACTTATGGTTATGAACACAAAAGAAATCGAATGTCGGTTTTTGGAGATTGATAAAGAAGGGCTAATAAAGAAGCTCCGCGAAGTTGGAGCCGAAGACGGAGGAGAAAAATTTATAAAAGAGACGGTGATTTATGACAAAGAGCTCAAATGGCGCGACGAGCAAAGATTTGTGCGAATAAGAAAGGAAGGCGACAAAACAAAACTCACCTACAAAGACCAGAAAATTCAAACCGTCGATGGCACTTTTGAAATTGAATTTGGCATTGATGATTATACCAAGGCCGAATTGCTTTTCGAAAAGATTGGCCTTTGGCCTTTTCGCCATCAGGAGAAGAAGCGTCATACTTTTAAACTCGAAGGTGTGACTATCGACATCGACACTTGGCCGATGATCCCAACCTATGTCGAGCTTGAAGGCGAATCAGAGGCTGATTTGCAAAAAGTCGCCAAGATGCTCGAGCTCGATTGGGCCAAGGCCGACTTCCACAACGCGCGCTGGGTGATCGAAAATATTTATAACATCCCAGTCGGCACCTTCCGCACCTACACCTTCGACAAATGCGAATAAAATTATGAATTCCTATTGCAAATGGGTGGCGGGGTTGGAGAAGGGGACTGTGCACAAAAAGTATCATGATAGGGAATACGGCAGGTGGGTGAGAGATGATAATAGGCTTTTTGAACGGCTGGTGCTTGAAATCAATCAGGCAGGTCTGAGTTGGGACACAATACTCAAAAAGCAGGAGAACTTCAGAAAAGCCTTTGATAATTTTGAAATCAAAAAAATTGCCAAATATGGCGAACAAGAAAAAGCGCGACTACTCAAAGACATAGGGATTATAAGAAATCGGCTAAAAATTGAAGCGACAATCCACAACGCCAAAGTGGTATTGACTTTGCAAAAAGAATTT
>CAZHJF010000069.1:0-3647 GCA_964532885.1 uncultured Candidatus Saccharibacteria bacterium | reverse complement strand
TGGAGACTTGTATTGGAACGGATCTCTCGTAGCTGGCGCAACAGTTGGTAATTGGACGACCGACGGCACAAATGTTTGGAGAACTGGCGGCAACGTCGGGGTCGGCACCACAAGTCCATTTGCTAGTCTTTCGGTAGTTGGTGATGCATTCATCACTCGCAACCTGACTGCAAGCAACATCACCGCTACGGGCACTTTGAATGTGAGCGGTCTTACAACTTTAGGTTATGCAAGTTCAACTGGTCTTACAGTTTCTGGTTCAACCTATCTTGCAACTCTCGGTGGCAACGTCGGCATCGGGACGACGGGGTCAACTCGCAAACTGCAAGTAGAAGGAGGCAAGGTGACATTTGTGAACGGTGCATGGACAACAATAAATAACATGGTGGAGCATTCTGTGGGTAGCGACAGTTATGATCCAGCTTTGTCTGTAATTTCTGGTAATGCTGGCGACACCATAGGCGGTATAAACATCGGCGTGTATGGCGGTACCAATAATAAAAATATGTACTCGGTTATTGGAGTTCGCCAACAAGGCGGCGGTTGGGATAATGGTTTTGGTGCAGTGACCAACGGTACATACTTGCCGGGTATTGGTTTTGCCGGCGCTACTACTGGCGGCGTAGCTGGATCAAATACTACTTTGAGCGCAAACATTGTCGGTATTGTTGATGGCACGGTCGGTGCCAACAGTATGCCGACTGCGATTTTGTTCCACACTTCGGCCACCAACCAAGCTGGCCTTACTGAACAGATGCGCATTTCTTCCGCGGGCAACGTCGGAATCGGCACCACCAGCCCTGTCTACAAACTCACTGTTGCTGACGCATCAGCCTCGCAACTCTCACTTTCTGCTGGAGCGGGCATATCACAATGGGCCTTCCGCAATGCCGGAGGCAACTTGTACTTCTCGACCACAACTGTCGCAGGTACAGCGACTTCATCACTTGCCGCTTTTACTATCGACACAAACGGCAACGTGGGAGTTGCGACTACTTCTCCTGCCGCAGGATTTGCAGTTGCGACACATTGTGTGACGGGAGATACAAGATTGCGCAGACGCAGGCGCAGAAATTCGAAAGGCCATAACTCATCCCAACCTTCTCTTACTACAAGAGAAGGAGTCGAAGAGGGCGAGTACCTCTATGATGAAGTCATGATCAAGGATGTGGAGGAGGGTGATGAAATTCAATCTCTGGATGAGAAGACCGGCAAATTAGTTTGGTCAAAAGTGAACAAACTAATGTATATGGGTATCAAGGAAATATTTAAGATCACCACTGCCAGCGGTAAGACGATCAGAACTACGAGCGAGCATCCATACTTTGTAAAAACAAAAGAAGAAAAAATACCAAAGAGCCTAAGACTTGGAGTATTTTATGATAATTCAAATATGTTTTATGCTCAGAAAAAAGCTGGGTGGAAAATTGATTTTGCAAAATTTAAAAATGAACTTTCTAAATCTTTTGATTTGCAGTTTATAAACTTTTACACAGCTATCCCTGCAGAAGATGATTTTGCAAGAGAAAAAACTTTGAAGTATATGAGTTTTGTAGAGCCTTTCGTTAATTTGATTAAGAAGCCTCTCAAATATATAAAAACTAGTAGGTTGATAGATGATAAGTTTGTAGAAATGGTAGACAAAAAAGGAGATATGGATGTGGAGCTTGTACTGGATGTTACCAAAACTATAGGTGAGCTCGATATTCTGCTTATTGTGAGTGGAGATAGCGATTTGTTGCCACTCAAAAATTATGCATTAGAGAAAAATAAAAAAATAGTCTTTGCTAGTTTTGAAAATAATATGGCATGGGAATTAAGACAAATATTGCACGCTTACCTTGATGATTATAAAAACAATTTAGCTCGTCAGGCAGACACTAATCAAAGTGATAAAAAACAAGCCCCAAGCACAGGGCTTGGGGTTGCGTTATTAGATACAGTGTATTCCAAACCACCTTCTTTGTCAAGTGGCGGGGTGTGGACAAAGGTTAAGAGTATAGAAGAAGGTCAAAATATAGCTATAACTAAAGGTAAAACAGTAGTCTGGGACAAAATAGTTAAAATAGAAAAACTTTCCGAAGAAGCTGTCTACGACATCGAAGTCGAAGGCACCCACAACTTCGTCGGCAACGACATCATCGCTCACAACACCTATCTTGGGGGCAACTTGACAGTAGAAGGTTCAACTCGTTTAGATTCTTCACTCACTCTCTCATCTGTCGCAATCAACTCTCTATTATCAACAAACTCAAGTGGCGCTATTGTTGCCACATCGACTCCAACATTTGGTAATTTCAACGCCACCTCTACTACCCTAACCTCTACCATCGGAGCAGGAGGTCTTAATATGCTTGGCAATATTGGCATGGGAGGTAACAATATTTCTGCTGGTGGTCTTTTCTCTTCCTCATATTCTTCCTCTACCATCTACTCTTCTTTCGTTACCGCTTCAACTACGAATTTGATCATCAACGGTCAATCTTTCAACAATCTTCTTGGTTCAGGTTTGGTCAATACCTCTGGTGCACTAACTGTACAGGCAGGAGTCTCTAACCTAACCAACTATGATTGGACATTCTCCAACAACTACGGAGCGGTCAACCTCACTCCCACCTCCACAATGCCTATCTGGGCACAGGGGGGTATCAATGCTTCTTCAACTTCTAATTTTGTCTATGCTTCTACTACGGCTTTGTCTATCTCATCTCTCACTTCAGGTAGGATACCTTATGCTTCAACTGGAGGAATGTTGATTGATAATTCTGCGTTGGCTTTTGATGGAACACGATTGAATGTAAATTACGCTTCCTCCACTTCCCTAACAAATACTGGTTCTGCCTACTTCGCTACAGTCGGCGGCAACGTCGGCATCGGGACGACGGGACCGGGTAAAAAATTAGAAGTATGGACAGCGAATGGAACGGAATCATCTATTAGACTTACTCAAAATACTCAAAATAGTTGGGACTTTAAGAGTATAGCAAGTGATACTCGCTTGGATATTGCGGATGTAAATGGGACATATGTAACTATTAAAAATCTAGGCAACGTCGGCATCGGGACGACGAGTCCGCAGGGGAATTTGCACGTTTATGGTACAAGTGCAGTTGGAATTATTGATAGCCCAAGTGGAAATTCGGGACTGAATTTGTACAGAAGTGGTTCATTTAGAGCTATGTTCGACCTTTCGGGAGCCACTGATGCGTTGGTTGCTGGTTCTGTCACTGACGATTTGGTTATCAGGAGTACTCAAAAAATGTTGTTCTCCGCTGACAACGGTACAACGGCAAATATGGTCATATTAAATAACGGCAACGTCGGTATCGGGACGACGGGGCCGAATGGTAATTTGGAAGTGTCAACAAGTGGCGGAGCAGTAGCTAGAATAACAAATTCTACCGGTGCTACTAGTGCAGGTATGCTATATGGAAGACTTACTTTTAACAGTCCGGCGGCGGCTAATGCTTATATTGATTATGGTGGTGAAATTCGTTCTTATGCGGTCGCTGGAATCAATCAATCTACTTTACAATTTTATACTTCCAACGGAGATGCGGTATCAAGTGAAAAGGTCAGGATAGATATGAACGGCAACGTCGGCATCGGGACGACGGGGCCGGGGTATCAATTGCATCTGTATGGAG
>CAZHJF010000068.1:0-3649 GCA_964532885.1 uncultured Candidatus Saccharibacteria bacterium | reverse complement strand
GTTCTTCCAAGAGGGCAATATACGGCCTGATATCAAGCTTTCTTGATTGGGTCACTATTTGGATCGAAAAATCTAGAGAGTTCAAAAAATCTTGAAATTGTAAGAGTATAGCCTGGCGTTCATCGTCGGATTTGAGAGAAAAATTGATCGAGGAGGCCATCAAAATACCTCGCATTCCCCCATCTTTGAGTATGACCATACCATCACGAACGTCTTCAATTGGTACAAAATTTTGTGTTGCATTATTGGCCATAGTATAAAATTTCTGATTATTCAAATTATACTCCATCTTCGCCAAAGCTACGAGTGGAAGCGTAATTATTTTGATTAAAGTATTTTTTCAGACCCTTCATTTTTTTTGACATCCAATTCCCAGTGCATATCTTTGAGTTTGCCTTTTGATAAATTGGGTACAACGATAGAGCTGTAAGGTATGACTTCATTTTCTTTTTTGGTCTGATCCACTTCTTCTGATTTTTTCCAGATATACAACTTATCATTCAACATGTATTTGAATGCTGATTCGAGCACGTTGATAAATGGACGATTGTTGATTTTATAGAAAGCCAGGGCCAAAGCAATGCCTATAATAGGCGATGCGAGGAGTAATCCCCAAAAAATACCAAAAAATGTGGTTGTGATGAGGGTGACGCTTGCTGCTCCAGCTAGATATATAAATTGCTTCAACGTAAAAGGTCCAAAGATCTTGTCTTCAACGTCGATAAATTGTGGTACTTGAAAACGCATTAGTTTGAATTGTTTTAATTACTCTAATTGTACTAATTATTCTAAATAAACTCCAATTCCTAATTGGGTTTTAGGTCAATTAGAATAATTAGGGCAATTTATTCAGTCGGTTCTCGATAAGGGTCGCCACCCGGGATGTAATTATGAATAGCATTTTTAGGATTGCTAGAGTTTGAATCGTGAGTTTCAACTCTAGGCAATTCAACTCCGGGCAAATTGTGTGGCACATTATTTTGAGTTGGCGCAACTCTGTTTTGAGACTCTGACCTCTCAGGTTCCCCTATCGGCCGCATGGCATTTACCTGATTTAAAATAGTCTTTTCAAAAGAGCTTACCACTCCGCTTTCTTTTACAGATTGAGAGTTATTTTCTTTTTCAGCGATTTTACTCAATCGAGTCATTTCATCAAAGATAAATCTTTGAAGGTTTGATTTTAATCTTGATAAATCATCAGTTGTTTTATTTGTTGCAATCGCGATATTACCTATTGCCTCATCAAGTGTTTGTAATCCAAGAGTCGAGTTAAAAATTTCATTGTATAAAGAATCATCGTTGCCTAAACCTTCTTCAGATAATAAACGAGTAACGATCTCTTCTGACTCATCAGACATTACAAAAAACTTAACATTCGGAGGGAGTTTTTTATAAGCCTCTCTTTTTTGCTGGGGTGTGAAAATCATGGATAAAGTTCTGGAAATTCAATTTGTCCTGTCTTGTCATCTTGGAGCCATTTAATTGTGGCCGCGTTACCACCAGGTCTTCCAATTTTCCCGATTATTGCTTTTCTAAGAGTATCAATATCTGTGTCGGTCATCTCGTCAACTGCAGCCATTTTGTTCAGTGTTTTTGAGGTGTATATAGGTAATACATCTGGATCTAGGGCTATCGGTGTACTATTTCTACCGTTGATCTTCATAAGTTTTACAAGAGCTTTTGCGTCAAATTTCTTTATTTCTTTTTTTATCAGATTAGTATTTCCTGATAATAGAGCTCTTTTGACAGGGGCCAATCTCTCTTCCCTAACACTTTCTTTTTGACTAGAGGTAAATTTGCCACTCTTATTATTTATTATTGTTTCCGCTTGGCCAGGCCTCAAAGCAGATATAAATTCTCTACCATCATTTTTCTTGCTATCAAGATATTTTGAATCAATCATCTCAATTTCCGAATCAGCAAGACCTTTTACTCGCAAGCGAGCGTCAGACACAATCTTTGCGGATTTTTCCTCATTTGTGTCTAGGGTTTCGCCCCTATCTTTTTTGGCTATAGCTGCTAGTCCGTCAGCGTGAGTAAGGTCTTCAAGTTGTCTAAATCTTTTATCTTTTAGATTCTTCTTTTCATCATCATTAAACTGATCACTTTTATTAAGAGCTTCAAGTTGTTTTACACTGATTGCGTTTGCAAAAGCAAGGCTCTTAAGTAGGTTTCTATTACCAACAACAAGCGTCTCAATCTGCTTATCAGAAGATGAAGCGATAGCTCTCTCCATTTCGTTAATATCGTCTTGATTTGCATCATCTTTTGAACCATTATCAATCGCTTCTTTAAGTTTAATCGATTGCAACACAGCCGCGTTTGCAGCCTTTTCGTCTCTGTCTCGTTTTGCACTTTCTGCCTGTGTATCTTTAAATCCTCTTGTTTCACCTTTTCCAAAGTCACCTGCAAGTTTGCTGCCAACTATAGGTACTGAAGCATCTGGTATTTTAACATCATTCAAACCAAAGAATCTCCCAACTTTAGTCCTGCCCAAAGTTCCCTCAACAATATCACCCACTACACTTGTAGGTATTTTTGCATTCCTGACATCGAAAGAACCGCTTCTTGCAGCTTCGCTTGTGTACAAAAGCGGTCGAGCTAACGCGCTCTTCAGTCTACTATCACCTTTTGCCCATGCTTGTAACCCTGGCTGCTTTGCAGCCCAGTTACCAACTCTACCAACACTACCTCTAGCAGCCCAACCAACAGTCCCAGCGCTCAAAGCACCCGCAGTGCTATATATAGAGCCAAAGCCAGCGGTTTTGGAAGCGATGGATTTGGAGATTATAAGTGAAGCAATGGCAAAACCGATGATCAAAACGTAGTTCAAAACCATAGCCACTGCGCCCGATGGTGCGGTTGTAAGCTCTGCGAGGTTGCCGGTCACGTCGCCGCCCAAGAAATTTTTGGTACTTGCGATTTTGAAGACTACCCAAGTCAGAGCAAAGAAAACGGGAGCAAAGACTGCTTGGTTGATGAGCATGTTTTTCCAAGTTTCAAAATCACCTTTTCGGCCGGGGATAATATAGGCAATGAGTGCCGCCGGTGAAAGGACCATCAAGAAAATCAAAATGATAAACCGAGCGACAAACATAAAGGCGGTTATAAGCAACACTACTGCTGTGACCAAAATAAATATCGACTGCATGATGCCCACTGTAAACATGCCAGTTGCTCCGTTTGTGGTTGCTTTTAATACATTTGGTCGATAAAAATCACTAATACCCAAAAGGTTCATATAACCAGCTGAGATACCTCCTAGTTCTGTATTGTCAGTATAACTGTCGTTTAAATCTTGGAGTTGGGTTGTGTTGTTGGCGTTTATTATAGAGTTATAAAATCCAGTCGAGACGATGTTTGAGGCGTCAATAACAATTTTGGTAAAGAAGAGGCTGAAATTTATAAGTAGAGCGATGATGATGATGTCTTTGACCGTCTTGCCAAAACTCGTGACGCTCATGCTAAACATGGCGTTGAAGGCAGCATAGAGCAGGACAAAGATAAAAATCATATTGGAAATATCGCGCAGTACGCCCCAAGCGGCCGAGATACTACCCCCCACTCCGTCGGGGTCGCCGATATTTTTGGCCATATCTATAATGGTGTATTGCATGACCAAATCGAAGAAAAATCCAGCAATACCCAA
>CAZHJF010000067.1:0-3687 GCA_964532885.1 uncultured Candidatus Saccharibacteria bacterium | reverse complement strand
TCAAAAAAGTCAAAAAGCTTTCCAAAGAAAAGTATGAGGAAATTGTGGACGGAGTTTCTGACCAGTACGCCAAGCTCAAAGAAATCGGCAAAGAAAAAGCCGATGAGCTCCGCGCTGAGCTCAAAGCCAAGTGGCAAGAAATCGAAGCTGCCTCTCGCGAAGACGATGAGGATAAATAGGTTGTAAAAGGAAAAAGGCCGCGTTCTCTGACGCGGCCTCCTGTGTATGTCGAGTCGATAGGCCCTACCGGCCGAGTTCGCTGTTGAGTTTGGTAGCCTCTGAATTGGCTTGCTCCAGTTGGGTGCAAAGCTCCTCCGCCCTCTCATCTTCTCCATTCTTTTTCGCCTCCACCACCTGAACGGAAAGCTTAAAAGCTTCTCCACTCAAATTGTTGAGCTTCTTGCATTTCTGGCAACGGCAAGTTATACCGTGTGCTGTGTTGGACATGGCTCTACCTCCTACACATAAACTACCACTATTTTATAAAAAATCAAATACTGCGATGTTTGCGGTGACAATCAATTGGGTTTAGATTGTACAATCAGTTAAATATTTCAAAGCTTCGCTCGTACCCTTTATGTTGATTGTATGTCCGTATCCAAAATAATCTAAAACCAATTCCCTTTCGCTCTGCGTTATTTCTAAAAAATCTTTGTAAGAGACAGAATCATCAATAGCTATAATTTTGTGATCGCCATCTTCTCGATTGAGTAAGCCAATGACCTTTACCTCCACCGTATCTCCTGTTTTGTAAGTCTTGTCAGAAAAGACAAGCACATCGACATTGTCCTTCTCTACTTTATTTATTGCGCCTTTTATATATCCATAAGCGACAGGCATCACACCGTCATTGACTGAAATTTTATCCTTGATCGGACCAAAATCTTCAAAACCACTTCCATCGTATTTCATATGAATGCGTCTATCCGAATCCTTTGGAATTTCAATTATTGCTTTGTATTTCATAAAGTTTTATTGCGTGAAGTCTATTCCTTTTTATAATTTTTTTCAATAAACGAAAACCCGCCGAACGCTACGAGCGACCGGCGGGGGTTTTGAGTTTGAGAGCATCTTAGTGTCTGCTCCCGTGAATGGCGATGGCGAAGATGAACATCGCCGCCCAAAGCCAGAGATACTCTAGACACCACCGCCCGAAGGTGGTATCGAAAGTCGAGAATGCAATTCCCACCATCAGGGCAGAGACCAGTAGTGGGACAATTTCCCACTCTGGGACGATTACGGCTAGTACCCTTTCTGCCACCCGCGATGTTAGTTCTCTGATCATGTGCGACCTCCTGCTATATATTATAGCATATCTACAAAAAATTGCAAGGGATGAGATTTACTTCTTAATTAGCTCCAATTTCTTTTTTCTGTCCCAACTTTTGATCTCATGTTCTCTTTGCCGAGCTTCCCTAAGAGTGGGAAATGTTTCGGAATACAAAAGTTTAACCGGCCGTCTGATTTTGGTGTAATGCGCGCCGGATTTGGAGTGGTTGTGCTCGCTGAGTCGCTTAGTCAAATTGTTGGTACTGCCGACATACAAAGTCTGGTCAGCACACTCGAGGATGTAGGTAAAATGTGGCATGTTTAAATAATACCACTTGAGAGTATCCAGGATAAATCGTTAATCCGAATAATTATTTTTAGAAACTTCTTTATTTTACAAACTCAAGTTGTTTGACTTGGGCGCCGCGCTCGGTCATTTGGCTACGGACGAAGACTTTGATTGCTTCAACAAATTGCTCTGGTTTACAGACAGCTTTACTGCCGTCGAGGCTAGTACATGTGCTTGCTGTGTCAAACAAAAGTGGCACAACGTGACCTTGCTCGCCATTGTCTTCAAAAACCAAATGCCAGTTTTTAGGATTGTATGGTGAAGGGATTGAATCCTTGAGCAAGAAGCCCTCTTTTTCAAAACTAAATTCTCGGTCCGGGGCAAATTCCCCAAGTGAACAATGGATATCGTTCACATACCAACCCTCACCCAATTTATTGAGAGTGACCAGTGCTTGATTGGTGACATTTTTATCCTTCGAGGTGACAAGTATCTGCACTTCAGTGTCACTCAAAGCAACTCTTCTCATAGCAATTTCTTCCGGTACTGTAGTCTGGCACAAAACTTGGTCCATAGCATCTCCACTTTTTTGTGCACTTACAAGCCTTTCTCTGAGCGATTTACTCAAAATTGATGACTTGGCTAGAGTGGCAAGGTTTGGGATTGCTGTAGCCGGCTGTCTCACAGCACTGAGCCACTCTTGATAAAACTTTTCGGTTGTGTCGACAGCATCCAAAGTTGAGACCTGTTGTTCAGACGAACCCTTAGTGAAATACCATGCCAGACCTATGATAATAATTATACCCACAACCGCCCCGATGATTTTGATGTTTTTCATATATTTTTTATATTTCCTATATTACCATATTCTCAAGTATTTTAGAATACCTTTTTGGTGGAATAATTATGCAACAAAAAACCCACCGTCGCGCGACGGTGGGTTGTCTAAAATAGTTTGACTTAAAAGGGCAAAAACGGAAGTCTTTTTTTGTTCGTACCCGTAACTAGCGTGACGGTATATGTAATTCCAGCAGGAAGAGCATCCGAGATGACTTTTGGGGCGTGGTGGCCTTCAAGAATGAGATACTCTGGATAGTTAGAATGTGTCCACACCCCACCATCGAGGCGGTATAGACAGGTCACTTCTTCGGCGGACCACTTACCGCCCTGACGATAAAGCACTGTTGTTTTGAGGTTTTTGGTGCTTTCTTTGAGCTGTTGCTCGTAATATTTACGCGCCTTGCGGCAAACAATTTTGTGACATTTGTCGCAGTAGGTCCCAGGGATGCCTGGAGGCATATCTCCAGAGAGTCGGTTGCCTGCATTTTCTGCGCCACAACGGTCGCACGGGACTCCAAAGCCGTCAAATTTATGATCAAAGCTCATGTACCCCATTTCGGGTATTTCAAACCTGACATGTTCAACTTGAACTCGCATAAACCTTTTCCTTTCCACAAAAATACTAATTGGATTATATAAAAAAGTCAAATTATGACCTTACTCTATTCCCTCCACCTATTTCACCTCCAAAAGAAAGGCCGCCCTATGATATGGGCGGCAAGATTGGTGAAATATTTTTGATTGGTATCGGTATCTAAGCTAACGTGATTTGTTTGCTATAATATGTTGACATGATTGAGTAGGAGCCCAATGAACCGCACGGAATGCGGTTCCCATCAAAATCGGTGACCCCATCCCTATCGATCTCTAACACAAAATCAATGTGACACGAAATGTCCTTCACAACCTGCCCTTTTTCAGACATCCATATTTTATAGTAATCCATAAGGCTGTCGCTTACCACCCTGGGGAGGAAGGATTTTGATTTCAAAGTGTGTACCGAGTTACCTCTGACTTCTTCTTGTAACGAGCCGGAGGTTGTATTAATAAAAACACTGAATCGGATGAACCAGTAACTTTCCTCTATCATCCTTTTCCTTTCTGAAGAAAATAGTACTAATTTGACTCAAAAAGTCAAATTATGAAATGGTTTTTGAAGTTTTGTCAAAAAATTAATTTTTATAAAAAGAAATGGCGACACGTTCACAGTGAACGTGTCGCTAATTCATCCACTTTAGATCACCAGTTGTCAACTTACGAGAAGCTGGAGTTTTGTAGGTTTTGTCCAG
>CAZHJF010000066.1:0-3816 GCA_964532885.1 uncultured Candidatus Saccharibacteria bacterium | reverse complement strand
TTTTTAACTCTTGCATCGATACCTTCGTAGCGTCCGCAGATGATCGTGATATCGGTGTATTTTTGAGAAAACTTTTCAGCTTGTAAATTATCAAATTGTTTACCCTTTGGATTTAACCAAACAATGAGAGATTTTTTTGGAGTCCCTCTAAGAGCTTTTTCTACTGCCTTGATCACAGATTCTGCTTCGAGCACCATTCCTGGTCCGCCTCCATAGGGCTTTTGGTCTACCCGTCGATGCTTGTCTTTGGTGAAATCTCTCGGGTTATATAATTTTATCTTAATTTTTTTATCACGAATAGCTCGTCCGATTATTGACGAGTTTATGTATGAATCGAGCGACTCCGGAAATAGTGTAATGATGTGGAAAGTCATTGTAGTTTTTAGATATTAGTAAATAGATTATAGTAAAACAACAAAACTGCAAGTCTGCAGTTTTGTCTAAGTGCTATTCTGCCTGCTGGCGAGGCGGGTCACTAAAATCAAATGCCTTAGAGTTTTAGATCTTCCATCACTTCGTCAACCGATTTCATGGTTGCTGTTTGACTTGGAGTTTGGCTCTTGCGACCGCCTTCTGGCTCGTTTATTTTGAGGTTGACTCGAGCGTTGTTTTTCATACCAACCACTCGGAGTAAGATCCTAATTGCCTTTGCGGTATTACCTGATCTGCCAATGATTTTGCCCATATCATCTTGGTGCACATCTAGGGTAAGCAATACTCCCATTTCATCCACCACTCGACTAACCTTTACTGATTCTGGGTGATCTACTAATGATTTAACAACATAATCCAAAAATTGTGCGTCCTGTTCCATGCTAATCATTTACTATTAATTTGTAATCTCTGACATAAAAATTGTATCACACTGCGCTACCTCTCAAGGTCCAACTGTTGAAAAGATTATTCTGCTTGTTCTGCGCTCGTGGTGTCGATAGTCACTTCTTCTGGTTTTGCTTCCTCTGCTGTCGCTGCTGCCTCGGCTTTATTTTCATCTTCAAGAGCTTGTTTTTGCGCTTCTATTTTTTTATTCTTCTCGTTTTCAACAACCATTTTTGGCAAAACATTGATTTTCTTCTGATTAAGGATCTTGCGGCTTACTAATAGGTTGTGCGTAGTTGCAGATAGTTGAGCGCCCTTGCTATGCCAATATTCAACGCGATCTTTTTTGATCTCCGCTTTTTCTGCATTGCGGGCGTCGAACGAACCAAGTATTTCTAAAAACTTGCCACTTTTTGGCCCGTTTTTTGAATCAGTCAAAACAAGCCTAAATAGCGGCTCGTGCTTCCTCCCTACTCTTTGTAATCTTATTTTTAACATACCGCAATAGTTTATCAGGAATTAACAATGTGTCAACCTGCTCTAATTTATATCGTCTCGACCAAAATCATGTTGGTCTCTTTGAGAGTGTGTGCTTCTGTATGAGCACCAGCGACGATCACGACCCGGTCGCCTTCTATGGCAATTTTGTTGTCTAGACAGATTTGTCGCACCGCTTCAAAAGCCTCATTTACTGAGTGCCATTTGTCGATATGTAGAGGTATAGCGCCAAAAGATAAGCAAGATTGGTTGATAGTTTTTTCATTCGCAGACAAAGAAAAAATTGGCATCATTGGCTTGTGGCGCGAGATCATCCTGGTGGTGAAGCCGGTCTGAGTGAGACACATGATAGCCTTGGCTTTTATGTCGTGAGCGGTACGTACAGCTGATTCGGTTATTGCGTCGGTTACAGCTTCGGTTTTGGTCTTGCTATGAATGACTATTCTTTCGTGGAAGTTTTCTTCCACCTCCTTGGCAATTCTGCTCATCATCTTTACTGCTTCGACAGGGTAACTACCAAGCGTGGTTTCTTCAGAAAGCATAATAGCGTCGGTGCCGTCGAGAATGGCATTTGTCACATCAGAAACTTCAGCTCTGGTTGGTACTGGAGAATTGATCATTGATTCGAGCATTTGAGTGGCTGTGATGATTGGCTTACCGGCGTCATTGCACTTACGGATCATTTCTTTTTGGGCAAAGGGTACCTTCTCGGCGGGAATCTCAATCGCCAAGTCTCCTCGCGCTACCATCAGCCCATCGGCTTTTTCAATAATCTCATCAATTTTATTTATCGCTTGAGGGGTTTCGATTTTGGCGATAATTTTTGCCTTAGAACCTTTGCTTTGTAAAATTTTGCGCAGCTCATCTATGTCTTCAGGTTTACGTACAAAAGAAAGCGCAAAGAAATCGACATCGTGTTCTAGGCCAAAAGCAATATCATTGCGATCTTTTTCGGTCAGACAGCTGATAGAAAGATCAGAGTCGGGCAGGTTTACTCCGCGACGGCCCTTGATCTCGCCGCCGACCAAAACTTTGCAAAGGACGTCGTTGCCGCTCACCTCGAGGACTTCGAGTTTCTTTTTGCCATCGTGTAAGAAAATAATATGACCGGGTGCGACCTCAGTTGGCAAATGTGGATAATTGATATGGACTCGGGTTTCGTCACCCTCGATGTCATCAGTGGTCAATGTAAAATGATCCCCTTCTTTGAGAGTGATGAATTCAGTTTTGAAATTACCAATACGAATTTTTGGACCGGCCAAGTCTTGCAATATGCCGGCTCTTTTGCCTGTCTGTTTTAGAGCTTCTTTCAAATTTTTGACCCTCTGTCCATGTTCGGCAAAATCGCCGTGGCTGAAGTTGAGGCGCATGACGTTCATTCCGGCTTCAAGCAACTTTTCGAGCATCTCTTGCGACTCGGTGGCAGGGCCTATAGTACAGACGATTTTGGTTTTTTTGGTCATAATTTTAAATGGAAAATTTTATAAATAATTTTTTGAAATAAAAATACAAAGGTCGGCCTTTGCAAATAGCAGTGTATCACAAAATTTTATATAGACAAAAAATATCCGCAACGAGTCTCCTGTACTCGTTGCGGATCTGTTATTTTGTGTGCAGGATTGCTGTTTCCTGAATGTTGAGGTCTCAGATCAACATCATCTCTTGCGAGACTTGTTGCAGCCTTGCCTCTTCTTTTTTTATCACGGACTCAATTTGTTTGGCCCCTTCCGCTGGGCTTTGGTTGGCGTCGATCGAATAAAACTTGGTGTGTTCAAGAAGTCGAAGTCGAACTTCAGGGGAATACTTTCGATATCGATCGAAAGCTTTTATGATTAATTCTGGATCGAGATCATCAGGTCTGTTAATTTGCAGCCCTCTGTTCCACTGTCTCGCCATCGCGACCCAAGGGTAAACCTCAAAGAACAAAGAGGAAACACGTCTCTCAGAGTGATACCCGTCTCGGTCCCAGAACAAAAGATGGTATAGATGGTCCACCTGCTTTCTTTTGCGAGGGTAACCGTCTAAGACGAATTTCTTATTCCATGTCGTGCCCACCGGGAAATATTTTGACATGTAATGAGAAAAGACGATGTTGCATGTTTCGCTGTTGACGTAGGTTCGACTGTTGAGGCAGTTTGCTATGTATTTACAAACCTCTGGATCCGAACTCTTCATCGTTTTCACATAGTCACGAAGCACATTGCTCATCGTGATTGTGACCCAACCGTGTTTCTCTAAACATTCAAGAGCGGTTGTTTTGCCACAACCGTGCGGGCCTTCCAATATCATGAAAGAATTTGGTTCTTTCACTATGCCTCCTAAACCATCAAAGATCAAAATGCCGTGGCAAATTATAACAAAATAATAAGAATTAACAAGCGCAAAAAACACCCGATAGGGTGGGCTACTGATTTTGTGTATAATTTTGACTTGTAACGCTCATTGTGCGCGCGCCAGGATTTGAACCTGGGACCCCACGAGTATCAGTCGAGTGCTCTA
>CAZHJF010000065.1:0-3867 GCA_964532885.1 uncultured Candidatus Saccharibacteria bacterium | reverse complement strand
GGGTCGGGCATCAAGTGGGTGAGGGGTGAAAGCGATAGTCAGGGTGTGTTTGAAAACAATACTTTGAAACGCAATGCTTTTCATGGATTGCAAATTGGCGACAGTCCAAATTCTGTATTTAGTGCGCTCATCAAAAGCAACACCGTGTCTGAAAATTCACTCGCGGGAATTTATTTGCCAGTGATAATGCAAAATTCCGAAATTTCTAACAACACTGTGTCCGACAATCACAAAAGCGGCGCGGGCGGTTGGCATGCGGGAATTATGATTTACAACACAACCGGTCTCTTGGTAAAAGACAACCAAATACACAACTCCTCAAACAACCAAAGTCAAGATATAGGTATATTAATCAATCCACTTGGCAATCAAACTCTCTCGGGCCTGACTTTGAGCAACAATACTATCAAAAATAATTCTATTCACGGTATCGCCATTATGAACGATCAGGGTAGTATTTCTGGAATACAAATTTCAAACAACACAATTACGGGCAACAAAAATTATGGTCTGGATATTTATCAAAAACCATCTGGCACAATCTCTGGCATTTCTCTTTCGAGCAATTGCTTTTCGGGTAATGGCGTCGGCGCAATTTCGGATGTAAATCGTGGGTCAAATGCGCTC
Organism: uncultured Candidatus Saccharibacteria bacterium; assembly: GCA_964532885.1. Lineage (GTDB taxonomy): Bacteria > Patescibacteriota > Minisyncoccia > Phycocordibacterales > WO2-35-19 > CAZHJF01. The sequence goes on along the minus strand of CAZHJF010000065.1, from coordinate 3,240 downwards.
GCTGCACTATCGCAGACTTCTGGTTGTGGTGGTGAAGCGACTACTCCAAATCCAGTCGTGGCTGTAGTGCAGACTGTGGGTAATTTCGTAAGTATCGAATCGACGGGCGAGGTCTTCAATCAACATGGAGGTTGGGTGGGTATGAAGTTTACCGTGGGCAATAAGCCTTTGTATGTCACAGCACTCGGACGTATGACCCTGGCTGGAAATTCGCAAAATCATAAGGTCAAGATTGTGGCAGCTGGAAATTCAGGCGTCCAAACCAACGCCACCGAAAAACTTACTGAAGTGACAGTGAATACTCAGGGCAAGGCTATTGGCCAAATTGCTTATGAAAATTTGTCGCAATCTCTCAAACTTGAATCGGGTGGTGTGTATTATTTGGTCAGTGAAGAATTTTATGGCGGCGATACGTTCAACATTGCTTTGCGTGGCAACGGCACCAAACTTTCTTCTTCGGTGGTGACTATCAATTCGGCCATGTATTGGTGGTCGGGCGATCCGTATTGGCGCACCGAGGGTAGCAGCGGCAATTCTAACGGAATTTTAGATTTGAAGTTTAGCTACACTGCGCCTGCATCTTCTGTGCAATCAAGCCAATCTTCACAGTCCACTCAGTCTAATCAGTCAACTCAATCTAGCCAGTCCAATTCTTCAACTTCAAACAACACAGCCAACACAACGAGCAGCGCTCAATCAGCCTCGACCAATAATTCAAATACGACAACTTCAAATAATAATTCAACTACGGGGGCAAATGTAAATACAAACGCAAATAGTGGAGCCTCTTCGAACACTGTCTCAAATTCAAATACTGGAGGTGTAACTTCGCAAAACAATAATAGTAGTATTGCAAGCTCGGTATCGGGCGGTGGCGGTGGGGGTTCAAATATTTCAGGCAACAAAACATCTCAGTTACAAAAAACTAACATTGGTCAGGGCTCACAGGGCTCCGGCGTCTCACTGCCGCGTACCTTGTCGCGAGGCTCCGAGGGCTCTGACGTCACCTCTCTCCAAACCTTCCTCATCTCCAAAGGTCACCTGCCACCAGGCAACGCTACTGGGTACTTCGGCCCCCTCACTGAATCAGCAGTCAAAGCATTTCAAAAGTCTCAAGGTATTGTCTCTAGCGGTTCACCTTCAACCACAGGCTACGGTTTGGCTGGCAATCTCACTCGCACCAAAATCGTTGCTCTCTCTGGAGGTTCAAATACCAATGTTCAAAATACAAATACAACTGCTCAAGCAAACACAGCCACAAATACCAATACTCAAACTACTGGCAAAGTCTCTCTCACTCGCAACCTCTCCCGAGGCTCCGAAGGCGGTGACGTCACTGCACTCCAAACATTCCTCATCTCCAAAGGTTACCTTGCTCCTGGCAACGCCACGGGATACTTCGGCCCCCTCACCGAGTCCGCCGTCAAAGCTTTCCAGCGTGCAGAAGGTATCGTCTCCAGCGGTTCACCTTCAACAACTGGCTATGGCAATGTGGGGCCCTCCACCCGCGCCCGTATTCAAGCTTTGTCGAATTAAATATTTTAGTAAGAATAATTATTGCGCGTTAGGTTTCTGATGTATTGGTCAACCATTTGTTTGTTGCTAGAGAAAAATTGCATCAACCATTTGCGGCCGTTTACTAGGTCGCCTTGGCTCAAATAAAGCAGAGCCATATTTTCATAAGCGCCGGGGTAAGGAAAGTCGGTAGCCATCGCCTTCAAATAAAACTCTTTGGCTTTTTCTATTTCACCCATTTTCCAATAAACTAGCCCCAAATTGTTTAAGCCTTTGGAATACTTAGGATAAATATCGACTGATTGCAGAAGCACCTCCTCTGCCTCTTTGAGGTTGCCGTCGATATAATAAACAGTGCCGAGATTTGAGGTGGAGAGCACACTCTTGGGCGCACAGATACTCGCATTGGTAAAAAGTCTTTTTTCGGATAACCAAACCCTCGATCTAGTAATCGAGACAAGTGAGTAGAGAGCTAGGATTGATATAAAAAGTATATAAAATATTTTTGCCAAGTTGGAATTGGTTGGCCATCTAAGCTTTAGGAATGAATGCAATTTGAGCGCAAAATAGGCAAAAAACATACAAAGCCCGAGGGAGGGGAAAAACATCAATCTTTCTCCGGCAATGGTGCCGATGGGAAAAAATAAGTTTGAAACTGGCAAAAAGGAGAATAAGAAGATGGTCGAGCCCAAAGAAATTTCTGGCCTTTTTCTGACAAAATATAAAATAGAAAAAGCTAGAAAGATCAAAACAGCCAAACCGAGGAGAGACTCCATCTGCCAAATGCTGTGGGCGGTGGCTATCTGGCTATAAGAATAATCAGAGCAAAGATTTATAGGTACAATGCTTTTGCCTAAGTACATCGCTAAGACTTGCAGGGCTGTGTAGAACCTCGAAAAGCCGTCGGTAAACATGAGTTGATTTTCTACAATTGTGGTCTCGATGCCGACAAAATGCTCACGGCCGAGGACAATCAATCTCAAACAAAAATAAAATACGGTTGCGGTTAGGCTGGCTAGAGTAGGGTAAAGATATTTGCTGGTTATATTTTTTGCTGTCAGAGTAAAGTCTGCTAGGTTATATTTTTCGTGCAAACATATTACGAGGAGGGCAATCGGTAAAACGGCGATTGCGGTCTCCTTTGAACCGAGCGCCAAAAATAAAAATAAGCCGACTTTGTAGTGATTGATTTTTTCATTCAGGAGTTCTTTGAGCAGAAGAATCGAGAAGAGCAAAGCCATTATTTCAGCTCGGCCTATGATATTTGCTACCACTTCAGAGTGAATGGGTAAAGTTAAAAATAGGAAAGAGGTGGCTAGAGCGAAAGTTCTATTTTTTAATAATTTTTCTAAAAATTGGAAAATAGAAAAACAAAGTAGCCAGTATAAAGTTATATTCACCAAGTGAAATCCGAAGGCGCTAGTACCTGTAAACAAAAAATTCAAAGAGTAGGTGAGGAGTGCGACCGGTCTATAAAGCCCAGCTTCGATTGCCGCGTAGGGGAGCAAAAAGATTTGTTTGAGAGCAAAGGGGTTTTTGAGTGCTTCGTAGAGATTGACGATGCCTCTGTCGTCAAAAACATAATCGCCCCAAAGTGTTTGTCCATAAATTACAACAACCAATAACAAAAAAATCCAAGCTACATTTTTGTTATTTTCTAAAAAGTTCATAAACTCTTGAGGTTTTTAACATTATTCCATCTGGTAAGATGTTGGAACCTATTTG
>CAZHJF010000064.1:0-3869 GCA_964532885.1 uncultured Candidatus Saccharibacteria bacterium | reverse complement strand
ATATGAAAAAGACAGTCCAAAAAAATTCTCAAAAGAAATCAGTAAATCTAATACCGCTCGGGGACAGGGTGCTTCTGAGGCCACTTTCTTTGGAGGAGACCGGGAGCGTCACCTCATCGGGTATTATAATTCCTGATACGGTAACAAAAGACAAACCCGAACAAGGTGAGGTTGTTGCTGTCGGGGAAGGAAAGTGGGATGACGGTAAACTAATCAAACCAACTGTCAAAGTTGGAGACAGGGTAGTATTTTCAAAATACGGCTATGACGAAATAAAACTCGGAGGTTTAGAATATTATATTTTGAGGGAAGACAATATATTGGCAATTATTAATTAATTTCGCTAAATCAAATGGCAAAAACAATTATCTTTAATGAGGAAGCTAGGAAAGCTATGAAGCGTGGCGTTGATGCTGTGGCAAACGCTGTCAAAGTTACAATTGGACCGAGAGGAAGGAATGTGGTTATCGATAAGGGTTATGGTGCTCCAACGATTACAAATGACGGAGTCACAATTGCTAAGGAAATCACATTGCACGATAAGGTGGAAAATATGGGGGCTGAAATCGTCAAAGAAGTAGCTTCAAAAACAAATGAAATCGCTGGCGATGGTACAACCACCTCACTCATTCTTGCACAGGCTATCGTACAAGAGGGAATGAAGCACTCCTCTATGGGGGTAAACGCTATGAGTCTCAAAAACGGTATTGAGGAAGCAGCGGCAAAGGCAGTTTCAGTCTTGGTTTCAATAGCAAAATCAATCAAGAATAAAGAAGAAATTAGACAAGTGGCGACAATCTCAGCTGAATCAGAAGAGATCGGTAGTATCATTGCTGACACAATAGATAAGGTTGGAAAAGATGGGGTTGTAACTGTCGAGGAGTCTCAAACTTTTGGAGTTGATTCAGAAGTTGTCGAAGGTCTAGAGTTCGATAAGGGTTATATTTCACACTACATGGTGACCAATCCCGAAAGAATGGAGGCTGAATACAAAGACGTGCCAGTTCTCCTAACCGATCGCAAAATCTCAGTTATAAAAGATATTTTACCTTTGCTTGAATCATTGGCTCAGACCGGACGCAAAGAACTTGTGGTTATAGCTGACGATGTCGATGGTGAAGCTTTGGCCACCTTTGTGGTCAACAAACTGCGTGGCGGCTTCTCGGTCCTTGCTATCAAGGCGCCAGGCTATGGTGATAAAAAGAAAGATATGCTTCAAGATATCGCGATCACTTTGGGGGCAACTGTGGTTTCCGAGGAAGTCGGTTTAAAACTAGAAAATATTGATATGAAGATGTTGGGCAAAGCGACCAAAGTGGTTTCAAAAAAAGATAGCACTGTGATTGTGGGCGGCAAAGGTAAAAAAGCTGAAATCGAAGAGAGGGTGGCTTCGCTCAAAAAGCAACGCGAACAGACTGATTCAAAATATGAAAAGGAGAAAATTGACGAACGTATCGCCAAACTCTCAGGGGGTGTCGCTATCATCAAGGTAGGAGCGGCCACTGAAACCGAGATGAAATATTTGAAATTAAAAATCGAAGATGCCGTCGCTGCAACCAAAGCCGCAATTGCGGAGGGTATTGTAGCAGGAGGAGGTAGCGCGCTAGTGCGAGTGGCCAAAAAAATCAGAGCCGAAAAAGCTAGACAGTTTGCAACTCCCGAGGTTGCTCTTGGTTATGACATAATACTCCGCGCGCTCGAAGCACCACTCCGTCAGATTGTTCTCAACACCGGCAACGCTGACGGATCGGTGGCTGTTGAAAGGATCATGAATTCTGAGAAAGAAAATGCCGGTTTCAATGCTTTGACCGAAGAATTTTCAGATGACCTAATAAAAGATGGGATTATTGATCCGGTCAAAGTTACTCGCACCGCTTTACAAAATGCCGCTTCAGCCGCTGCTATATTGCTCACCACCGAAGCGGCGGTAGTAGATGAACCAGAGCCAAAGAAAAAACCACATGCGCATGGCGGTGGGGAAGAAATGGATTATTAAAAGAGAGGCAAATATAAAACACTCCGCAAAAAATGGCTTCATGAAGCCATTTTTTGCGTGTTAGTCAATCAAACTTCAAAATTACTCGCTCAAATACTTGACATAAAATATAGATATGCTATACTGTTAGCAGATGAGGGTTCGGCCTCCAATTAGTCCGTTTATTCTTTTTTTAAAAAAAAGATAGAGTAGACCGACCGGAGGAGCAACCCATGTTTGAAGGCGGCGATGCGCCAGGGCAGTTAGCCCCGCGCCGACGGCGGTCTGGTAAGAGTCTAGCTCTGCAGATTGTTCCCGTTACGCGCGACTATGCTCGCCGACCTTTAGTGTCCGCCTTTGCCTCTGTTTCTTTTGGGCGCGCTTTGTCCTCGGTAGGGCAGGCGCACAGGGCGGGCGGACACAGTTCGCGGTGCGGTGGGGAACTAATTGTTCATTTTATCCCCACCCGCACCGCTCGAGTTTTGGTTTCAGGCGGGCCCCCCGGGGCCCGCTTTTACGTTTTATGCTAAAATAGCATTTAACTTTATATAAAAATCATGGACGTATTTGCACATGCCGCTTGGACAAATGTAGTATTTTACAAAAAATATCGTTTAGATAAAATCAATCGTTTGGTTGCGGTGGTGTTTGGCCTCCTGCCAGATCTTCTGTCTTTTGTTCCAGTTTTTATATACCAATTTTTTGAGAAAAAGGATTTTATGGAGCTTATTGGGTCAGGTGCTTGGCCGGTACGCTTTGCTTCGGAGTCTTACAATTACACCCATAGTGTTGTTGTTTTTACTATTATTTTCTTGGCAGTCTTTGTCTATCGATTTCTAAAAAAAGGCCAGTATGGACAGAGGATTTATAAGCGAGCGGTCTATTACCCTTTGTTTGGCTGGCTGCTACACATACTTATTGATATCCCTACTCATAGAGATTTTTATGAGACACCCTTTTTGTTTCCATTTTCGGATTATAAGTTTGGACATGGTATTTCTTGGGCCACGCCGTGGTTTATGATTGCAAACTATAGTGCTTTGGCTCTGAGTTATCTAATCTGGCTTTTGATAATTCGAAAGAGGCAGAAAAAAATAGTTGTGATAAAATAGCTTTGTTAAAGATTTGGGTTTATTACGTGTCGTGTTTAAAATAATATAATAAAATGAGCAAAGTAATTATTTACTCCACGCCCACCTGTCATTTTTGTCAGCTAGCCAAAGAATTTTTTACTGATAAAAAAATTGCTTACACCGAGTACGATGTGTTAGAAAATTTAGAGAAACGCAAAGAGATGGTGGAGCTCTCGGGTCAGCTTGGTGTGCCGGTTATTCGTATTGGCGACAATGTGATAGTTGGTTTTAATCAAGAAAAAGTTGAATCATTACTTGGTGGTACAACAAACCAAACAGAGTCTAACTAATTTAATCACAACCCCATGAATCCTGAAGAAAAAGAACTTCTAAAAAAGACGCTAGAATTGGCGAAAGAAAACAATCAAATGCTACATTCGATCAAGCGTCAGATGTTGTGGGGCAGGATTTTTCGTGTCATCTATTGGGTTATTATTATAGGTGCGGCTATTGGGATTTATTATTATGTAGATCCCTATATAAATGACGCTATAGACGCATACGGTTCTTTGAAGAGCAATGTTCAAGATTTTGGTGATTTGTTTAGGTAAGAATTTGTGATATAAATATTAAGCCTATTTTATAGGCTAAGGCCGAGGTAGCTCAGTTGGTAGAGCATTCCCCTGAAGAGGGAAGGGTCGGCGGTTCGAGACCGCCCCTCGGCACCAAATAAATTTTTTTAGTTTTTAACCTCCGGATTAGTTGTTTAAATCAGACCACAAAATTAAAACGGAAGAGGGTGACCCTCTTCCATTCAAAAA
>CAZHJF010000063.1:0-3913 GCA_964532885.1 uncultured Candidatus Saccharibacteria bacterium | reverse complement strand
AGGACTGAAGGAGTGTCCTACCCCCTCACCTTTGTCGGATAGAGAGCTGGGTCAATTTGGCGTTCGAAGCATTGGTAGCCCGCTTCGTGGTCCCAATTGTTGCCGACATTGTCTGTTTTATACATCGATATTTGGATTGGGTTCTGAGCCATCATACCTTGTTGTTCACCTCGGGTGCTACTTGAAAAATTGAAAGTGGCGCAAATTTCAAACGACATTTCGCCAGTTTTTTTATAAGTGTAATCCTCCAAATTTTTTGAAAGATAAATATTTTGAGGCAGTGTTTCTGAAACAAAACCCATTCCGATCCAGTAAGTTATGACTCCTTGTTCGATATTGTAAAGATCATTCATGGTCACACTATCTTCGCGCAAAAGTCTTTGGGTTTTTGGTGAGCCAAGAACTGAGAAACCAAAAATGATGGCAAGCAAAATCAAAACGCCAACTACGATAGCCCAGATTTTGTAAGACTTGGCCGCAAGGCGTTCGCGGATATCTTGAAGGTAAAAACCAAAGACTGCTCCCGAGACAATAAGCACGGTCAAAGCTTTGAGCAAAAAGGCGGTCGTCAAATCTTGACCATCGAGAAATCTATAGAGTACGGTGACCAAATCCCCTGCCAAAAATATACCAGCAAAAAAGAGTGTGACATAGGTGAGCCACTTGCGCACAGCGAGATGCTTTTTTTCGGAATTTTCGGCGTAGGTTTTGTAAATCAATTTGGAAAGGATAACAAAAATTGGAAAGACAATAATCAAAGTAGCGACCGGCAAGCTGATCCCCGACCCATCCGAATACGACGAATACATTGTATATGAAATACCATCGCGAATCGCATCGGGGAAGGCTTTGTCTATTATTCGGAAAAGTAAGTTGACGAAGTTGCCGACGACCACATAAAGAGCAACGATCGAGCCCAAATGCAAAAAGAAGTCCAAAGCACTAGTTTTGACCCCGTTTGAGCTGGTTGTTAGATTTGGTTCCATAATTTTAGGTTAGTCAATAAAGTTATCAAACTTTTTTGCAATTATACCATATTGAGATTATTATTTCTGAGGAGATAAGCGATGCAAAGAACAAAGCTAGTGGTTGTTGGTAATGGACAGAGTTTGAGATTGGTCAAAAGAAAAGATGGGGATATTACCAAAGAGACTACTTCTACCCTTGTGCGCATGATAGAAGAAATTGCACTTGCTGATACCGTTGATGGTGTAATTTTGCCTCGAGCGCGATGTATTATCAAAATCATCAAACGGCTTGTAGGTAACCCAGATGATTTGGAGAGAGAGTGGGATGATCACGATAGGGATTTGGAAAGACTCATTTTAGATGAAGGGATTAAATATCTGTCTCTTCTTATTCTGGAAATGACCGATCGCGACATCGAAGAGAAAAAACGTGTTCTTTCAAAGATGATCTCGACCTTCAAAGGTTGGGCTTAATATGTTTGTGTTTTTAAAAGAGCTGTCTATAATACAGCTCTTTGTTTTATAAAAAAATATATAAATTATCGATTGTCCATTTTCTAACGACCGTTAAAAAGTGGACAATCTGATTCTATAAATTTGAATTACATTTATAATCACGGACGTGAAATTCTGTATAACTATTTTCTAACCAACTGCATTTTTATTGTCTTGAGGGGGGTTCCACTTATGGGCATGGCTTCGCTGTTTGTGTGATGTTCACCTGTTTCTACAAACCCCACCTTTTTATACCAATCAATTGATTTAGTGTGTTCTGCCGGAAACGCAATGATTTTTTTATCAGAGGGTAAATATCTTTGAGCGTCGTTCCAAAGCATTGTCCCGATACCTTTGCCGGTAAATTCTGGATGAACATACAATGTCCTTACGCGGATATGATCATCTAAAATGACCAGACGAATTATCCCAACTACCCTCTCCTCGTCTTTTGCAATAAGAGTAATATCATTTTCATTTGGCGACTCTGCTCTCTTACGAAAAGTTTCAATTTGTTGCTTTTCACTTTGAGCGTACATAGCATCAATATCTTCTTTGGTCACTCCAATTTCTGGCGTGATATAAGTAGCATACCAAGATGATTTGATCACCTCGTTCATTCCTTCGGCGTCACTCTGTGTTGGTTTAGATATTGTAATCATGTTTAGATTTTGACAGAATTGTGGCTATTATGCTAGTATACAGAACGTACGGTTGAGGATGGGACCACTCTTTTCCATCCTAGCGCCCCCAAAAGGGGTCTACACGTACTCTTGTATCAAGGGTAGCGCGACAGGGCCCGCCGTTTCCAGGCGGGCCCACTCTTTTATACTAAATTTTAATTTATACACTTTTTCACGCTTTGCCCGTCCGTAACCTTCTTTGGTCAGCGTAGCTTTAGCGAAGTTGGTGGCGAAGGTGGGGTCGTGAAATTCTTTATAATGTGATTTAATAATCAGATTTTAAATTCAATCGGCAGAAATTTGCTTGGTGGGCAAATTTCTGCATCTCCGAGTTTAAAATATTTTACCTAACGGTACTATATTTAAACTCTATCGCACCACCGTCTTCTAAACATCATCTTTGGATGCATCAGTTGTGATTTGTTCTCCTTTCTTTATGTCTCGGATTGCAACATCACACCGACCTTTCAGATCTTGGATTGTATTTGGGTTCGGTGAATGATTTACATATCTTTCTGGTGTCGAGTAAAGATATTTCACGCCATGATGAGTATGTACAAAGTATTGTTCTTCTTCAGAAAGATTTTCAAATTCAGCATGCGATAATTTTTTCAAATTATACTGAATTACAATTTCACCTTTCTTGAAGGATCTATTTGCATATACTCCTTTTCCAAACATTTCTCCAGTTCCGATGATAATATTTTGATTTTTAGCCATAAGATTTTTCTTAAATCTTGAACTCTACGACATCCCCATCTTGGACAATATATGTTTTGCCTTCTGTACGGAGGAGGCCGCGTTCGCGGGCGCTAGCATAGGAGCCGGCTTCAAGAAGCTTGTCCCACTCGATCACTTCGGCGCGGATGAATTTATCTTTGAAATCGGTGTGGATGGCTGTGCCAGCTTCGGGCGCGGTGCTACCCCTTTTAACTGTCCAACCCCGGGTCTCGTCTTCACCAGTTGTAAAATACGTAATAAGGTCGAGAGTCTCGTAAGCTTTTTGGATTAAGTTTTCCAAACCTTTGCCGAATATGGGATCGACTTCGACATAAGGCTTATCCAGTTTTTCTAAAATGTCCCTTCTGTTCTCTGCAATTTCGGAAGTGTTCAAAACATACAAAACTGGCTTCATGGTGAGCAGTTGCATATTGCGCACAAAGGGTTCCTCTTTCGGATCGAGCTCATCCCAAACACTGCGCGCAAATTTTTCGGTTTCAAGAGCTGCAGCAACTTTTTTGAGCCCACTTTCTTCTAGTACGGCTTCTTTTTTGCCAGATTTCAATTCCTTTTGCAGACTGCCCAATCTTTTTGTCACTGTCTGCAAATCGGCAAGGATGAGTTCGAGATTGATGGTTGTAATATCAGAAAGCGGGTCAACTTTGCCCTCAACATGCAAAATATCCGGATCGTCAAAAATTCGCACTACTTCGGCAATTGCGTCGCATTCTCTGATATGTTGCAAAAAGTCATTGCCCTTACCCTCACCTTTGCTTGCTCCGCGCACCAGCCCAGCAATGTCGACAAACTCCACTACTGCCGGCACCTTTTTCTTCGATTTTGAAAATTCATTCAACTTTTCCAATCGTTCATCGGGTACGGGGATAATGCCTACACTTGGGTCAATGGTACAAAAAGGATAATTCTCGGCCGGCACACTTTTTTTGGTAAGTGCGTTAAAGAGCGTGCTCTTGCCCACGTTGGGTAACCCGACGATGCCTATACTCAATGACATGATTTATTGAGTTTAATCAAATTTTAAGTAAA
>CAZHJF010000062.1:0-4004 GCA_964532885.1 uncultured Candidatus Saccharibacteria bacterium | reverse complement strand
TACTTCCATACCGAGTGAGAGCGCTATCTGAGCCGCTCTTTTTGAAGCTCGATTACCAGCCTCATCACCATCGTAGGCGATAACAACACGCAGTGTAAGAGTTTTGATTTTTCGCAAATGTTCTTCTGTGAGGGCGGTGCCTGAGGAAGCGACTGTGTTTATCACTCCAGCTTGGTGTGATAACAAGATATCAAGTTGACCTTCGACTAATATTGCATAGTCCTGTTTGCGTATAGCGTCTCTTGCCATATCCCAGCCGTATAAGACTTCACTTTTTTTGAAAATGGGAGTCTCGGGTGAGTTTAGGTATTTAGGCGCGTTAGGTTCATCTTGCCAGATCCGGCCGGAAAAGGCGATGACTCTTTTTGCTGAATCGCGAATTGGAAACATGATACGACCTCTAAACGTGTCATAGAATTTTTCACTATTTTCAACAATCTTGATAAGTCCAGCTTCCAATAAAATCTCGCGTGTGAATTTACCATGCATTATTTCTGTGGCGAGTGATCGCCATTCTGGTCTGGCGAAACCCAATCTCCACTTCGCAATTGTCGACTCTTCCAAGCCGCGAGATTTTAAGTATTCGATTACTTCAGGTTGATTCTTGAGCTCGATCTCATAAAACGAGGTCGCTTTTTCCATTGCCTCAAAGAGTAACTCTTTGTGGGAAGATGCGCTAGCGTCATCTTTTGAGAATTTTATATCACTGATTTCGATATTGGCTCGGTTGGCGAGGAGTCGGATTGCGCCTTTGAAATCCAAACCTTCAACTTTTTCGACAAAAGAAATTACATCACCTTTGTTCTGACAGCCAAAACAATAAAAGTTTTGGCGCTCTGTTGAGATAAAGAAGGAAGGCGTTTTTTCATTGTGGAAGGGGCAACGAGCCTTAAAGTTTTTGCCAGTTTTTTCAATCTTAATATATGACCCTATCACCTCGGCGATATCTAGTTTTTCCTTAATTTGGTCTACGATTGTCATCGAATAGTGATATTATTGTGCCTCAAAATTCTTCACAAACAAAAGACTCGGGCGCTCAAACTGAGTGCGTTGATGATGTTCTACATGTCCAACTTGGCTTGAAGATCAGCAATCATTTTGTGCTTTTCACTACCTGCGAAACCTGTTCCCGCTGGTATGAGCCGACCCAATATAACGTTTTCTTTCAAGCCTTCCAGGTTATCTCGGGTACCCTTGAGTGCGTTTTGGATAAGCATTCTGGTGGTGTGTTGGAATGAAGCCGAAGAAAGGAAGCTTTTACGTGTTAGAGAGACTTCTGTAATACCGAGAAGTAGAGCTTCGGCTTTTGCTTCTTCTTTGCCGGCCAAACGAGCTTTGTCATTTTCTGTAAGTAGGTCAGCGGTTGGAACGATATCGCCCTGAGAGAAGGTTGTGTCGCCAGGATGTTTGATCCTTCTGCGAGAGAACATTTGTCTGATAATTACCTCAATGTGTTTTCGAGAGACTGGTTCCCCTTGCAGTTCATAAATCTTGGTGATTTCGTGAATGACATAATTTTGAGTCTTTTCTTTACCAGCAAATTTGAATAGTTCATCAAGATCGACTGAGCCGTCAGTCAAAATATCACCTTTTTGAACCTTTTGTCCGACCTCGACAAGCACTACGCGGTGGTAATTTACAGGGTATTCGGTGTTTGTTTTTGATTTTGATTTTTCGCTGATCTCTGGCAATACCACAATCAATTTTTCTTTGCCTTCGGTGCGAATTTCGGTCACAACTCCATCAACATGTGATACCACTGCTGGGTTCTTTGGTGTGCGGTTTTCAAACACTTCTTCAACACGAGGCAAACCGCTCGTGATGTCGCCACCGACAGAAGCCGTACCTCCAGCATGGAATGTTCGCATGGTAAGCTGAGTACCTGGTTCGCCAATCGCTTGAGCGGCTACTGTACCCACTGCTTCACCAAGCTCAATAACTTTGTTTTTACCGAGGTCAGAACCATAACATTTGACACAAATACCAGTAAGGGTTTTGCAAGTTAACGGTGAGCGCACAGTCAAGCTTTCTATACCTGAGTTTTCAATTTTTAGTGCATCGTCACGAGTAACGTAATGATTTGTATCAAATATTGTCTTGCCATCTTGGTCTACGATAGGCGCCGCGAGGAATCTACCCTTGGCAACTTTTTCAAATGATACCTGTAGACCTGAAGAGGTTTTTCTGGTAAGGACAACGCCTTCCTTGGTGCCGCAATCTTCTTCAGTCACAAGAGAATCTTGGGCCACATCGAAGAGTTTGCGAGTTAGATAACCCGCTTTGGCGGTGTTGAGAGCGGTGTCGGTCAAACCTTTGCGGGCACCGTGAGTGGTAATAAAGTACTCAATCGGGGTCAAGCCCTCTTTGTTGGAAGAGATAATTGGGAAGTCGATAGTTTCTCCTTTAGTGTTTACGATCAAACCTTTCATACCGGCCATCTGAGTAAGTTGACCCATTGAACCTCTAGCACCAGATTTCACAAGGTCATAAACTGAACCAGATTGGTCAAGTCCATCTTGCATGGCTTTTTTGACTTCTTCAATGGTACCAGTCCAAACCTCAATACCTTTGGTACGCTTTTCGTTGTAAGAAAGAAGTCCGGCATCGTACTGCTCTTCCAAGGCGCTAATCTTAGCTTTGGATTTAGCAATAATTTCTGGTTTAGATTTTGGTACCAAAATATCATCGATGCCCCAGGTCACACCCGAGATCGTGGCGTATTTGAAACCAAATTCTTTGATCTTGTCCATAATTGGTGGAACTTTTTCGATACCGTATTTTTGGATCAAATCATCAACTAAAGCTTTGAGCTTTTTGTTATCGATTTCGAAGTTCAAGTAAGGATAATCATTTGGTAGGACTGAGTTGAAAAGTAGTCTGCCGACGGTCGTCTCAAACAGTTCACCATTGAAAGCTGCATACTTTGGAGTGTCGGTACCGAGAACTTTTATCTTGGCTCGGTATTCAATTGTGCCGAAGTCGTAGGCCGTAATTGCGGCATTTGGATTTGGGAATATACTACCCTCGCCTTTTTCGCCTAGAACATCTTTGGTCATCCAGAAACAACCGAGGATTATATCCAGCGGTTTGTTAGAAATTGTTGGATCTCCCGAGCCTGGCTTCAAGATATTTTTGTCTGAAGCCATGATCATTGCGGCCTCCATTTGAGCTTCCTCGCTTAGTGGCACGTGTACAGCCATTTGGTCACCGTCGAAGTCGGCATTGAAAGCATTACAAACAAGTGGGTGCACCTGGATAGCATTACCCTCGATCAAGACCGGTTGAAAAGCTTGAATACCAAGTCTGTGCAAGGTAGGAGCTCGGTTTAACAAAACGTACTTGTCTTTGATGACGTCTTCAAGTATTGCCCAAACTTCTGGTATTTCTTCGTCAATAAGTCGTCCTGCACCGCGTACGTTGTAGGCTACTTCTTGTTTGAGAAGTTGTGAAATAATAAATGGTCGGAAGAGTTCAAGGGCCATATGTTTTGGTAGACCACACTGATGGAGTTTGAGGCTTGGACCGACAACGATCACAGAACGACCAGAATAGTCGACGCGTTTACCCAAAAGGTTTTGTCGGAAGAGACCGCGCTTGCCTTTGAGGTTGTCAGCCAAGCTTTTGAGCTCTCGCGCTTTGGCAGTTTGTGAGAGAGATTGTTCTTTGTTGTTGCGGATAGAATTGTCCAAGAGGGCATCAACAGCTTCTTGCAAAATTCTTTTTTCATTACGCAAGATCACGTCTGGAGCATTGATCTCCTTGAGTTTTTTGAGACGATTGTTGCGGTTGATGACTCGGCGGTAAAGGTCATTTACATCACTTGTCGCGTATCGGCCACCGTCGAGTGGCACCATTGGACGCATGGCTGGTGGTATAACCGGAATGCTAGTTAGGAACATCCATTCTGGGCGGGTGCCGGACTTCACCATGGCGTGGATCATCGAGAGTCTTTTGGCAATTTTAGTTGATTCGACAGATTTGGCTTTTTCCAAATCCAGAGAGAC
>CAZHJF010000061.1:0-4099 GCA_964532885.1 uncultured Candidatus Saccharibacteria bacterium | reverse complement strand
TAGTCGAAGTGATAACTTTGGCGTATTTTGTCTTGGCTTTGCGTGAGAGAGAGTACCGACCAAAGTATTCGCATATATTAGGAGCGATTTGTGTGTTTTTGGTGGCGCTCGGTTTGTCGACCATTTTAGCTGAGAATTCGTTCAAAGCTTTTTGGAGTAACTTTGAAAGAATGGAAGGCTATATAGGGCTGTTGCACTTCGCTCTTTATTTTTTGGTTTTGGGTACGATGCTAAAAACTCAGGATGTTTGGAACAAACTCCTCGCCACTTCGCTCGGTGCGAGCGCTATCATGGCCGTCTACTCCTTTTTGCAGATTGCGGGCAAAATCACTATCAACCAAGGTGGAGTGCGAGTTGATGGCACGCTTGGCAACGCTTCTTACCTTGGTATCTACATGGTCTTCCATATTTTCTTTGCCGCTCTGCTCTTCATGCGTTATCGACTCATTTGGCAAAGAGTCTTGCTCGCTATTATAGGTATAGCAAATATCGTAGTGCTTTACTTTACAGCGACCAGAGGCTCGATCCTCGGTCTTTTGGGGGGTGCCTTCGTTGCTTTTGCTTATCTCACACTCAAATCTGAAAAAGGTGACAAGATCCGCAAGGTGGCTCTAGGTGGCGCTCTGGGTCTCGTTGTTTTGGTTGGGCTTTTTGTGTCTTTGCGAAATACTGATTTTATAAAAACCAGTCCGGTCCTAAGTCGATTTTCCTCACTCTCTTTTTCAGAAATCAAAACTCAAGGCCGATATTTTATTTGGCCGATGGCGATCGAAGGGGCAATGGAGAGACCGGTTTTTGGCTGGGGTCAGGAAGGCTTCAACTATGTTTTCAATAAGTATTTTGATCCTCGTATGTATACTCAGGAGCCCTGGTTTGACCGCACGCACAACGCCTTTTTGGACTGGTTGGTAGCTGGCGGCTTTGTTGGTCTTTTGGCTTATCTAGGTATATTTGTCGCTCTTGGCCTTACACTTAGGAAAGCCGATCAAGATTTTTTGACCAAAGGCGATAAGGCTGTTATCTGGGGACTTTTGTCAGCCTATGTTTTCCACAATCTCTTTGTATTCGACCAAACTTCTAGCTACATTCTTTTCTTCACCATTTTGGCTTATGCGCACGCCCACTCTGGTGAAGTTCAAAATAGTTTTTGGCAAAAGACCTCGAGCAAATTCTCTGGTCTTTTCGAAAAAGACGAACATCGATCGATATATGAATCTGTGGCGGTGATTGTGGCGCTTGCGGTGATGTATTTTGTTATATTGTCGCCGTATCTCCAAAACAGACAGTTGATGAATATCTTGATGAAAAATTCACAAGGCCAAGTGGGTACGATCGAAGATTATAAAAAACCTCTCTCCAAAAAGACCATCGGCTTTTCTGAAGCTCTCGAACATATTTCAAGGACGGCAATTACTCTAAATACAAATGCATCAGTACCGGCAGAATTGAAAAGTGAACTTTTTGCTTTGCTTGATAAATCTTTTGCCAAGCAATTTGAGATTTCGCCCAACGATGCTCGGTACCATCTTTTTTATGGCATATTTCTGAATGGTTTTGGCAAGAGTACAGAAGCCGAATTGGCTTTCAAAAAAGCGATTGAACTTTCGCCCAATAAACAAGGTATCTATTTTGAAATAATCAGCTCACTTATATCACAAGGCAGAGCAGTAGAGGCATTACCGCTTGCTAAAAAGGCTTACGAAGTTGAGCCAAGCTATTTGGACGCAAAACTGATCTATGGTTATACCGCAATTGCAGCTCGGAATCTCGAAGTTGAAGCACAGGTCTTTAGTAATGTGCCTCGAGAAAATATTCTTTTTGATGATCGTTTGATCACCGTATTACTCATGGCGGGTCGTGTAAACGATATAATCGAGATTGCAAAAATGCGCATTGGCATTGATCCCAATAATAATCAGCATCGCCTAACACTTGCGGCGGCTTATTTGCAAGCTGGTAGAAGGGTAGAGGCGGCTTCAACCATCCGAGAAATTATAAAACTAGACCCCGCCTTTAAAGAACAGGGTGAATACTACATAAAGGAGATAGAAGCTGGCAGAAATCCTTAATTTACAAGCTATATTTGCACAAACGAAAAACCCCCATTGCTGGGGATTTTTCGCAAACATTCATGCGGAACTTTACCGCACTCACACAAGTAGTATAGCATAAAGAGTAAATATATGCAAATTTGAGGTGTGGACAGGTGAGACTTGGCAGTTTCTTGGGTCTAATATACACTATAGCCATAGTGTTGTGGCGCGGGTGACGGTTCGCACTCACATAAACATTTTTGGAGCTAGCTTCCGTCACCCTCGCGACCACATTAGAAAAACGATTGCTCAAAGCGCAATCGTTTTTTTTGTTTAAAAAATTAAAATAAATTATTAAAATAAAAATTAATCGAAAAATAATCAAAAATTAATTTTAAAAATAAAAAATATTTTTTTTGAGTTATCCACATTTTTCGCAAAAAAATATTTACGAAAATATTTTTTTGCGTGATAATTAACTTAGGTCGATTAATGCGCAAAAATTTTTTACAAAAAAATATTTTGCATGAAATCTCAAATTAATTTTGAGATAAGTGCGCACTTAATAAATTAATCTCGCGCTTCCGTTCCTTCGAATTTATTTTCGATTTCGGTAAGCGTCTAATCAAAATGGCAGCAAAGAAAAAAGCAGCAAAAAAGACAACAAAGAAGAAGGCTACAAAGAAGGCAAGAGCATAGTCTCTCGGGCCTCAGCCCATTCTTCGGTCTTAGCTCATGAGGCGATAATTGTAAAAATTATAAAACCTCAAACAAAATCCATTCATTCTGAGTGGATTTTGTTTTTGGTTGGTGGGGGATTTTAGTTCCAAAATATGTTAAAATTGGCTCACAATGTCTTTTTTGACCAAAATATTTGGCGATGCAAGCAGTAGTTTTGTAAAGCAAAACAAGGCTGTTATAGAAAAAATCAACGGACTAGAGCCCTACTTTGAAGTGCTGACCAAGGAGGAACTTACGGCTAAAACCTTAGAATTTAAAGACCGTCTTAGTAAGGGTGAGAGTTTGGAGGTTTTGTTACCTGAGGCCTTTGCGGCGGTCCGAGAAGCTTCAAAACGAACATCAGGCCAAAGACATTTTGATGTTCAACTTCTTGGCGGCATGGCTCTACATCAGGGCAATATTGCTGAGATGCGCACTGGTGAAGGTAAAACCCTGGTCGCCACCTTGCCAGCTTATCTCAACGCGCTTACGGGCAAAGGGGTGCACATTGTGACGGTGAACGATTATCTTTCAAAACGTGATGCGGCTTGGATGGGGCAGATTTATAATGCTTTGGGACTCAGTGTTGCTGTGATTGCTCACGATAGTAGCTTTATTTACAAAGAGCAATCTTCCTCTGCTACGGCCGGTGTCTCTCAAGATGAACAAAACAAGCCTTTGGCTGATAAAGAAAGAGATGAAAAAGGTAGCTTCCATATCGTGCACGAATTTTTGCAGCCTATCAGTCGAGTTGAGGCTTATGAAGCTGATATTACCTATGGTACCAACAGCGAATTTGGTTTTGATTATTTACGCGACAATTTGGAATATGATAGCCAAAAAGTTCGACAAAAAAGATTGGGACAGATCACAGATTCAATCCAGTCAGGTGGACACAACTTTGCTATTGTTGATGAAATTGACTCGATCCTGATCGATGAGGCTCGAACGCCGCTTATTATTTCCGCTCCAGCTCAAGATTCGGATAGCTTTTATAAAAAGTTTGCCGATATTGCAAATAAGCTCTCTATAGATGAGGACTACACAGTCGATGAAAAGATGCACGCAACCTTTATTACTGAGGGCGGTATAAATAAGACCGAAAAATTATTGGGTATCGACAATATATACGCTGAAGGTGGAGTGAAATTGGTGCACCACCTCGAGACGGCGATCAAGGCCAAAGCCTTGTATGTCAAAGATAAAGAGTATGTTGTTCGGGATAATGAGGTTGTGATTGTCGATCCATATACGGGTCGTCTGCAACCTGGAAGACGTTGGTCTGAAGGCCTGCATCAGGCGATAGAGGCCAAAGAGGGGGTGAGTGTGCAAAAAGAAAGCAAAAC
>CAZHJF010000060.1:0-4202 GCA_964532885.1 uncultured Candidatus Saccharibacteria bacterium | reverse complement strand
TTCTTCTGCACCAAAAGCGCCAACACTCACCGGCCCCGCCAAGGGCCCCCGCCCCGCTTCGTCTACCCCCATAATCAGCTTCGGCATATTTGATAGATTATCACGAAAAAAGAAAGCTCGGCTGACGCGTATTGCGCCAGCCGAGTGTTTGTTCCGTTCAGTGGGGTCGGACGATGTATAGCATAGTCACCACTGATACGATAAGCATCGCCGCTCCCGCCCAAAATAGAAAACGTTGTGTGCACCGCCTCGTGTGGGTCAGCTTATCGCCAACCTCAATCATGACTAGTCCGAGGAATGCGCCCACCATACCCAGCACGTAGGCTGTGTGCATTTTTTTGCCTCCTTATTCACTATATCATTATAAGGTGAAATTGTCAATTTTGGGGTTAGACGGTGTTTGGATTATGATGAGGTAATGAAATTCACCCACCTTCACACCCACAGTCATTACAGTCTTCTCCAAGCTTTACCTAAGATTCCGGAGCTGGTGGAAACAGTCAAGAAGCTCGGCATGGAGGCTCTGGCTCTCTCCGACAATGGTAATCTTTATGGTGCGATAGAGTTTTATAAAGAGTGTAAAAAGTCTGGTATCAAACCGATTATTGGAGTTGATGCTTATCTCGCTAGTCGGACACTGCACGACAAGCAAGCGGGTATCGATAAAGGTCGGACTCGGATTATTTTACTTGCTAAAGATGAAAGTGGTTATAAAAATTTGCTCAAATTGGTCTCGGTCTCACATCTAGAAGGATTTTATTATAAACCGAGAATTGATCTTGATTTACTTCAGGATCACAAGGAAGGTTTGGTCGCGATTTCAGCCTCGTGGAATGGTGATATTTCTTCTGCGCTTCGATCTAAAGATATCGAGAGAGCAAAGACTCTTGCAAAGAGATACAAAGAAATATTTCAAGATGATTTCTATATTGAAATGACTCTGCACCCAGAGATATCTGGACACAATGAGCATATGGATAAGCTTTATAACTTTGCGCATTCGGAGGGTTTGCAAACAGTAGCTTCGCATGATGTTTTTTATCTCAACAAAGAATAAAGCAAAGCCTGGGATACTTTGATGGCTGTCCAGCAAGGTGGTGAGGGTTTGGATAAGATGCGTAATAATTTTGACGAGGAAGATGAGGACTTTTCGTTCCAAACGGCAGAAATAATTTTTGAGCGATTTAAAAATTATCCGGACGCGTTAAAAAACAACCAGAGAGTCGCCGATAAGTGTAATTTAGACTTAGAATTGGGTCGCTGGTTTTTTCCAAAACTCGATATTCCTTCTCATAAAAGTCCTGATGATGAACTGAGAGATCTCGCCTTTGCCGGTATAGACAAAAGAGGTCTTGAACACAGCGAAAGCGTAGTCTCTAGGCTCGAATATGAGTTGGGAGTTATCAAAACCAAAGGTTACTCACCATACTTTTTAGTCGTTGCTGATCTTTTGCGTTACGCACGCGAGCACAATATTTTGACCAACATCAGAGGTTCGGTTTCTGGTTCGCTCGTGACTTACACCTCAGGTATTACCAATATCGATCCAATTGAATATGAAATTCCCTTTGAACGATTTTTAAACCCCGACCGTCCAAGTGCACCTGATATCGATATGGACTATGCCGATGATCGACGAGATGAAATGGTAGAATATGTGCGTTCAAAATATGGAGAAACTCAAGTCGCTCAAATTGGTACTTTCGGCACGATGATGGCTCGAGGTAGTGTGCGCGACACGGCGAGAGCTCTAGGGTTTGCCTATTCACTCGGCGACCGCATTGCCAAATTGATCCCAATGGGTGCGCAAGGTTTTCCTATGACTATCGATCGGGCACTTGCCGAAGTGCCAGATCTCAAAACTTTGTACGATACCGACGCTGATACAAAAACGATTGTAGATATGGCTAAGAAAATTGAAGGCTGTGCTAGGCACATTTCAATTCATGCCGCTGGTGTGGTGATCTCACCTAGTCCACTCACCGACTTTACTGCACTGCAATATGATCCAAAAGGAGAAAATAAAGTTATCACTCAATATGACATGTATAGTATCGAAGAGGCGGGCTTGTTGAAATTTGACTTTCTGGGATTAAAAAACTTATCTATTATTGCCGCCACTATCAACCTGGTCAAAAAAACCAAAAACATTGATATTGATATAGACACGGTGCCGGTCGACGATCACATGACTTATGAAATGTTGGCGCGCGGTGAGACTTCAGATTTGTTTCAGTTGAACGGGGATGGTATGACACGCTTCTTGGTTGAACTCAAACCCTCTTCTATTCACGACATCAATGCAATGGTGGCGCTTTATCGACCTGGACCGATGCAGTTTATTCCTCAATACATTGAGCGCAAGCACGATCCGTCAAAGATCGTTTATCTTGATCCAGCGCTCGAGCCGATCCTCAAAAAAACTTACGGCATCTTGGTTTATCAGGATGACTTGCTTATGATGGCACATAAGTTGGCTGGTTATACTTGGGGCGAGGTTGATAAATTTAGAAAAGCGGTGGGCAAAAAAATCCCAGAAGAGATGCGCGAGCAAAAGGAGAAATTTATCAAAGGTTGTGTCAAACATAGCGGTTGGAGCGAGAAAAAGGCCAATGAAATATGGAAATGGATCGAGCCATTTGCAGCTTACGGTTTCAACAAAGCTCACTCAGTCTCCTATGGGCGGGTTGCTTATCAGACAGCCTATCTAAAGGCTAATTTTCCAGGTGAATACATGACCTCGGTGCTCTCGGCTGAATCAGGCGATACAGAAAAGGTGGCCCTCACCATCGCTGAATGTAAGCGTATGAATATTGTTGTTTTGCCTCCGGATGTCAATGAGAGTTTTTCCGATTTTACTTTGGTAAAAAAAGAAATTGAGGATAACAAGGAAACGATACGTTTTGGTTTGACCACGATCAAAAATTTTGGTGAAGGTATTGCGGGGGTTATCACCGCTGAGCGCAAGCAAAATGGCCCATTCAAAAATTTGGAAGATTTCCTTTCACGAATCCATGATCGAAATTTAAATAAAAAAACTCTTGAAGCTTTGATCAAGTCTGGCGCGATGGATAAATTTGGCGAACGCGGTGCAATGCTTGGCAATCTCGATCGCCTGCTCGAGTACAACAGACAGTCTCAAGGTTCGAAGGAGCAAAATTCTTTGTTTGGTAATCTGCAAAGTGGGGAGTTTAGCGCTCTACATTTTGACCCTGTACCCACAGCTACGCAAGAAGAAAAATTGCTATGGGAAAAAGAGTTGCTCGGACTATATATTTCTGGACATCCGCTCGACAAGTACCGAGATAAATTGAATGCAAAAGATATCAGTATAAAGAAAATCAAAGAAACGGGCACCGAAAATCAGGTTGTGGTGGTTGGAGGTTTGCTCGTAGAGATAAAACCTTTTTTGACCAAAGGCGGGGACAAAATGTTGTTTACTAAACTTTCTGATTACACAGATACTATTGAGATGGTTGTCTTCCCGCGCACGCTCGAAGAATTCAAAGATATTTTTGTGTTGGACCAATGCATTGCAGTCAAAGGTAAAGTCTCGATCCGCAACGATGAAAAAACCTTGATTGCCGAAAAAGCCAAAAAACTCTAAATTACCACCTACCGCTAGCACCGCCTCCTCCGGACATACCACCGCCAAAGCCACCAAAGCCTCCTCCTCTACCGCTGCCAAAACCACCGCCACCTATCCACCATGGTGGGCGACGATTGTTGCCGGTGCTTTCTTTGTATTTTTTGGAAACTATATAATCAAAAAGCAGTCCCAAAGTCACAAGTATTCCTGCGTCTATTAAGAATAAATCGAATGTATAAATAAATCCAAGGATGATAGCAATAACAAATCCTACAACTCCACCGGCCCACCAAGATTTGGATCGGCCAAGGATGCTTGAAAGAAATGAGACAAAAATAAAAAAGGCATAAATTATTATACCGTTAACATCTAAGATTTTACTTATGATGGAACTATTACTACTATTATCAATGTTTACATTCTCACCTGATAGGATTTGCATCATCTGGTTTGTGGCAGTGTCAATTCCAGCATAAAATTGACCATTCTGAAACGCAGGCGTTAACACTTCTCTGATCAAGCGTGAGGCAAAAATATCTGTTAGTTCACCTTCCAAGCCGTAACCGACTTCAATACGCATCGCTCTATCTTCTTTTGAGATAAGCAATAATAC
>CAZHJF010000059.1:0-4227 GCA_964532885.1 uncultured Candidatus Saccharibacteria bacterium | reverse complement strand
ACCACTTTTAGCCTTTTATAATCTTGCGCAAAATGTCTTCTGGTACTTCTTTTTGAGTACTTGCATTCTCTTGGGTTGTAGCCTTTGGTGGCTCTTTTTGCTCACTCTTTATAGCTTGCGATTCTGCATTTGGATTAGTCTTGTTTTGCGTCAAAGGTGGTGCCACAGGTTTTTGAGCTTGAGCTTTGAGAAGCGCTTCTTTGAGAGCGTTTTTGTTTTCAACTGAAGGGCCCTTATTGAAATTTCTATCTCCATGCTTGAGATTTTGCAAAGAAATCGGCTCAGGTCTTACTTTATTTTCTGAAACAATTTCTGGTCTTTTTTCTGCACCCTGATTGATTCTATTATTATTTTGACTGACAAATTTTTGCTGTTCAGGTCTAACTTCTTTTGGTGCCTCTCTTGGTACCTCTCTCGGTGCTTGTTTTGGAATTTCTCTAACTATCTCTCTTGGTGATTCTTTTGGTACCTCTTTTACTTGTTCTTTTGGTACTTCCTTTAATGCTTCCTTCGGCGTCTCCTTTATGACTTCTTTTGGAACGACGACAACTTGTTCTCTTCTCTGCTCTATTGGCTGTTCTTTTGGTGCTTGCCTTGGAAAATCTTTTTTTACGTATTCCTCTTTGGCTCTACTTGGCGGCGCGTCACTGCGGCGCTCTTTTAGTTCTGGTTTTATTTCCGCCGCATGCCATTCTTTGATTTGTTTTTCAACTTCCTCTCTTTTGACAGTATATTTAGCACGAGAACTTTGCATCACTTCATTTTTGAAACGATGTTCTGGCATCGGTATAGGACCAAGGGTCATCGCTGAAAAAGGCTGTGACGCCACATTGTCTATCATCAGTTTCAAATATATTTGATATTTACTTAAGTTAACCAAATCCTCCATAGTAAAAGTAGGAGCAAATTCTTTTGACAAAAGGTCAGCATCGTGGCTACCCACTCTAAACGAAATCATGGTGCCGACATTGCCAAACACCGCCGCTCGCACTTCATCTGGCATCTGTTCGACATATTGATGAGTGATATTTAGAGAGAGTTTATACTTTCTGGCTTCCGACAAAATATCAGCAAAACTTTTGTTGGCAAAAGATTGAAATTCATCCACATAGAGATAAAAATTTGGTAGTTTCGCAAGCTCAGCCGGGCTCGCATCAGCGCGGCTCATGGCCGCAAGATAAATTTTGGTCACCAACATTGAGCCTAAGAGATTCGCATTGTTTTCACCGACCTGTCCTTTGGAAAGGTTTACGATCAGGATTTTCTTTTCATCCATTATCTTACGGATATCAAATGTTGAGTGTGGTTGCCCGATGATATTTCGAATAAGTGGATTTGAAGTAAACTGTCCGACTTTGTTTTGGATCGCAGGGGTGGCTTCGGCGGCAAACCTTTCTGTATATTTGGCATATTCATCGACCCAAAACGATCGAGTCGATGGATCCGAAATATTGTCTACCACCTTTTGTCTGTAAGCTTTGTCGCTGTACATCCTATTGATACCAAGCATGGTGGCGCCAGGATACTCCAAAAGCGCCGCTAGAGTATTTTGCAAGATGTAGGCCATACGTGCACTCCAGGCGTCAACCCAAATTTTTTCAAAGGCGCTCATCAACCCCGAGACCACCAAGTGTCTGCGATCAGGCCCCACATCTTCCATCACGTTGAAGGAGATCGGATACTCTATATCAAATGGGGCAAAATAAATTACATCTTGAATTCGATGTTCTGGAATGTATTCCAAAAGCAGGTCAGCGGTTTTGCCATGAGGATCGAGGAAGGCCATACCGTTGCCATTTTGAATATCTTGAATGGCCATGTTTTCAAGTAAATTTGATTTACCCATACCAGTTTTACCGATGGAGTAAATATGACGCAAGCGATCTTCTTCTTTAATACCAAACTTCACTCGCCTATTACGAGCATCAGTTTCAGCGAAGTAAGTTATTTTGTCAGGTTGCATTAGAATTATTATACTACCAGACAATAAATTATTCTAATTGTTCTAAACAAATTCCAATACAAAAATTTTAAAAAAAGCCGCTCCGGCATAAACCGAAGCAGCTACCCTGTGGGTGATTGTTACAAAAGAGCGAGGCTTTTCTCCATCTTTCGTCTGGAACGAAAGAAATGAATCAGAACTATTACCAACCCTGTCGGAACAAACATGTAAGATGTCCAAACAAGAGCAGGAATCATCCCGATACCAATAGAGAAACCATAGGCCGTGCCTACCCAGCAAGCCATATGAGTCATGGCTGCTATTTGCCATCTGCGCGACAGCAACATTAGTAGACTAACGAAGCAGGACATGATTGGATGTATTGCAAAAAAACCAAATGGTCCTTTGGCAGGTCCGACCAAAAACCCGAAAAATGCACCCAAGAAAAAACAGATGATCAAACAGTAGACCATAACGGTCTTGATGCCTTCCATGCGTGGATAAGACATCTCTATATGACTCTTTTCAATCTGCTCACTAATCCTTTTCACTTCTCTGTGCATCCGAATGAGATGTGCTTCAAGCGCTTTTGCATCCACGTCATTAATAACAGATTTTTTATGTATTTTCTCGGCCTCTGCCATACTTCGTGCCACTTCAGTTTCGTGTCGCCTTTCCTTCCACATATAGTACGGACGAAGATATGGAGTCGTGATGTCACTCGCGAGCTTTCTCCAACTAAAGCTCACATCCTCATATGCGTATGAATCGTTGTTGAATTTTTTGTTGTAGTAAAGCAGGACCAGCGCTAGCGCTCCAAGTGGAGCAAACCCTACATCCCACCAACGAGAAGCCTCTGGGAAGTAGATAAACTGGTCATACGGATTCTGGAGATTAGGCATGATTTTTTTCAAAGCAGATCCGCTATTCCAAAGAAACTTGCCAACAACCGGCACAGGCCTTTGGAGCACAAAACTCCAAAATACCCAGAACAAACCATAAATGGTTGCGGGTAGGAAGATCCAAAATATTTGATGGAACTTTCTCACAAGCACCTCCAATATTATTCAAACATATTTTGAATAAAATTACAAGTCTATATTCTTGGTCATAAGAGAAGGGACTGGGGATGAGTTATTTTGTAAGCAGTGATTCCTTAGTGTGTGTATTCGACGGATCCCCCGCCTCTGCTACGCTACGGACGGGCAGGCGCCACATCGAGCAAAAGAGCACTTGGAGTATATGTGTTTGATGGATCCCAGAGCATCCACGAAGTAAGGCCGGCATCATAAGTCGCTTGTATTTGGGTGCGGACCATTTGAGAAGTATAAGGCACTGGGTAATCAAAATCTTGAATCCAAGTGCGGAGCTGGTGCGGACCAATTCGCTTGAGCAAATTTGAGTCTGGAGTAGTCGAAGCAATTTCGGCCCGCAAAGCATTCACCCGCCTGACTGCGCTATCCATACTATATTTAATTATTTCGTATGGCACCTTGTTTGGGTCTTTCCAGCCGTTAAACATCGGTGGGTAGTGCGATGGGTAAACCATCGGAGCGACATAATCGAAGTTGACAAGGGCTGGCTCGAGCACCTGCCCAATATTGAGGTCGTCAGTATTGGTGGTTGTCATACCAAAGAGGTCTGCTGAAGTTGGGATATTTGCAGCCGACATATGTGTATCGAGGTATTCAAAAAATTTTCTGAGTGCTTCTTTTTTGGGCATATCGCCCGCATAAGTAAACATGATATCTTTCATATCGCCATCGGAAGGAAAACGAATATAGTCAAAATTTATTTCATCAAAACCAACAGCATAAGACGAGGTGGCAACAGCAACTATATAATCCCAAAACGGCTTGGCGCCCACATCGATAAAAGACAAGCCCTTACGATCTTTCCAAACAGCGCCGTTGCTACGTTTCTTCACCGCTAATTCAGGATAATGTTTTGTATATTGAGGATCTTGGAAAACAGTGACTCTCGCAATCGTATAAATATCTTTGTTGTGCAATTCGGCCAAAAACTCCGACATATCGGCCACCTTACAACCAGTGCCGCCAAGTGAGTCAATCAGAGGGTTGCCCGTCTCAAAAGCAACGGTACCGGTATAATCTTTGACATCTATGACCAAGGCATTGAGTTCTGTTTCTTCGACCAGTTTTACAAGCTTGCTTCGAAGATTGGGCATGCTGGCATAGCAAGCACTCATGTATGCAGCCTTGAGCGGTTCGGGAGTTTTGAGATGCAAAACTTTTTTTACAGGAACCACCGCATCTTGCTTTGCT
>CAZHJF010000058.1:2456-4260 GCA_964532885.1 uncultured Candidatus Saccharibacteria bacterium | reverse complement strand
AGTGAGACGCCGGAGCCCGATGAGCTTTGACCCACATTAGTTTGAGCCGTGGCGGTTGTCGTAGTTCTAGCTGTTGTGCCAGTGTTTGCAGTGGTTGTATTGCGACTACTCGAGCCAGACCCACCACCTCCGCCACCGCCCCCACCAGAAGATGAGCCTCCGCCACCGGACGAGCTACTTCCTGACGAACTACCACCAGAAGAGACAGTCACCTGATTGGAGCTGCCCCCGCCGCCACCTCCGCCACCCGAAGACGCAGCTGCCGCACCCGAACTTGCGCTTGCATTTGAGTTATTTGACGCATTACTATTTTGATTTCCAGCTTGAGCATTATTTTGAGCATTTGAATTTGATTGCACCACCGCCTCAACAAGCGGCACATTTTTGGTTGGCAAAGAGACAGCACTTTGAGAAATCTTTTGCGAACCACCTGAAGTTCTCGGTAAGAAAGCCCATTTTGGATTGTTGCTAAAATTGCCCTGATTACGGACATTCACCTTCATAAAATTCCAAGCCTCGAGTCCAGATTTACCTTTGTATTCAAGATCAGTCAGAAAGCTTGAAACAGCGTAAGCAATTATCGGGTAGCCGTGCTCATAATCATGATCACCAATAAATTCTGTGGTCCTAATTTGCATCTCCGGTCGCATCGCATCTTTGGCCGCCGCCCAGGAGCTAAAATACTTACCTTCTTTGTCCATCGCAGGTGCACGATAATTGTGAACATAAAACGGACTGTAGCCAGGATCCAAAAGTTGACCCAAATAATTTTCTGCGAGCTTCACTCGATAAGGCCTGATTTGACTAAAGCCGAGCTCCTCGATGTGAGCGAAGCTAATGTTGAGATAGCCGTACATAAATGGCGTAAAGACCATACTAGCTTTGTTTGGATCGCCTTCGGCTTCGACCGGACCGCCCGGACTAAAGAAATACAGCGGGTTTGGAAATTTACCAAAAGTATTTTTGCCGATACACCAAGCCGACTGCTCGCGGTTTATATCGTAAGGCGCAGTGGTGCAATGTTTATAAAACGACCCATTGGTGATATTGAATGTACCTTCGCGCGCGCTCACGTTGTTATTGAGCTTATCGGTAAAATATTTTTTCTCGGGTGAACCGTCTGGCGCCGAGTAAGCCGAATGCGCGACCGTGCGCAAAACCCAAGCCACATTGCGATCTTCGCCCGAAACTATACCCAAATCTCTGCCACGATAACCGACGTGCCCTGCGGACAAAGCATATGAAGCCATACCATACATGCTCTCGAGATAATACCAATCACCCGTCATTATATAAGGTAAATAAAACAGACTCACTTCGTGCGGTGTGTCATAGTTCCAACCAGGAGAATTTATTTTGTCCAAAACAAATAGCGTGTCGCCTTGCTGATCAGAGCTCTTCAATCCACCAATCGAGCTGTAGGTGAAAGGTCTTGCATCGAGCGAGAGTGTGCGACCAAACATATCAGTCGATAGATTTTTTACAAAAGATTTACCAGATTTTGATTCGCGCAAAAAGAATGGGAAGTGGTTGCCCGCTTCTGCATTGCCCAAAAACGCATCGCGCATATCAAGCGTACGTGTATCGCTACTCCCCATCATATACAAATAATTGACTTGCCAAAGTGGGAAAAGTCCGACATCGGGCCTGCCACCCGGCGCAAACTGGTCGCGCTGAATTTGCCCATGAAAACCACTGTAGTTTGCAAGCCCGACTTCTCCCTTGTCAGAATTTAGCCAACCCGGAGTTCGACCATTGCTGTGTTCGTAACCATTTACCAAGGCGGTTTGAATTGCGCTGTTGG
>CAZHJF010000058.1:0-2446 GCA_964532885.1 uncultured Candidatus Saccharibacteria bacterium | reverse complement strand
ATATCTGTATTGAAATTTGGAATGGCTTTGCTTTGGGCCATATAACGCAAGTTGAGATCCACCACAATTGGCGGCAGAGCTTGGCCCGAATAGCCCACCTTGCGCCATCTGGTGGTGGACATATGTTTGAAGTTGGTCTTACTAAAGCTTGTGCCGAGGTTCGCACCTGTTTTGAAAGTCAAATCATAAGTTTGATCTTGCAATTTTTGGGTCCAAGCATTTTCGACAATCGCTTCGACCTTGATCGAGTCACTCGTCTGGGGTGTAAAGGTTACAACAAAAATCGGGTGCAAAGATTTATATTCCTTTTTATCAGCCAAGCTGTAGCCCGACTCACCGACTACTGCGCCAAACTCACCCCAAGCACTAGTGCCGCCAATTGGAGTATTTTCAAATCCACGTCCATCTTTATTAGGACAACTCGAGCTGCCAATTTTCAAAATGTTGCCGTTCTTTTCGCAGATTCGGATTTTTTCGTTTTTGAGCAGAATAGTTCCGGGCACGGCAATATCGCTTGCATCAAAAACTTCGAGTGTCGTGTCGCCCGGATTGAAGTAGCCGTTTGGACTTGCAAGAAAACTAGCTTTGTTTTTGAAGCCCAAATCGTATTTGAGTGTGGTGGCTCGATCTTCGAGTATCACCTGAGTCACAAGCTCGCCTTTGAGCCAATAACGAAAATCGCCATTTGCTATCATCTCGCGCGCATTCACCTTTTGACTCACGCCGTCCTTTGCAAACTCGAGCTCAGCGTTGAAATTGTATTTGCTCGAAAGCATCTCTTCTTTGGTAAGTGCACTCCCTGTGCCACACCGACAAGTATTTTGATTGACAAAATCAACCTTGACCGAGGCGCCCGCCGGCACACTCGCGACAAAAGAAACTAGGGCATGCTTCACACTACCGTCGTCGTAGCGCGTCATCACATCGGCTTGAGTGACTACAGTCGTGCCTGAGACTTTGGCTTGTGGGAAATTTTTGATTTCACCTTCGACGAAGATACGCGAGATGGTAAAGGTTTGTCTGGTCGAGTTGGTCGTAAAGTTTTTGAGCAAAACGCTGTTTTCAGCAAGAGCCTGAGCAGGCAAAACCACTTCAACTACTGTAGTGTTTTGGGCGTTTTGATTGTTAGCGTTAGCGTTTGCATTTTGATTGTTCTGATTAGCATTTGCATTTTGACCGCTTGCATTACTATTTGCATTGCTTTGAGAGTTTGTTTGAGTGCTTGTCTGTGAGTTGCTTTGACTGTTCGAATTGTTTTGAGCATTTGTATTTGTTTGTCCGGTGTTGCTGCTCGATTGATTGGCGTTTTGATTTGTCTGACTAGCTGGACTGCTTGTCGGATCGTTTTCGTAATTATAAATATCGGCAATTTCGGTCACCGACAAGACTCGATTGTAAATGCGCAGTTCATCCAAAAAACCCGAGTAGATATTGCGTGGCGTGTCTTCCTGATCGCCAATCGTTAACTTTGGATTTGAATCAAGCGAATTTTTGGAGCCCAGGCCCGACTTTTCAAATACACCATTTGCATAAATTTTGGCTTCGCCCGTTGCCTTCTCGCGCGAGACACAGCCGTGTCGCCAAGTGTTGTCGTTCACCACAGTCGCTCCGCTCCAAGTGTCATTTTCGGCACCAAAAGAGAGCGCACCGTTTGAATCAATACCAAAAGCAAAGTCGCGACCAGCGCCAGGCCATTCGGCGGTCACAAGCGAGCGCGTGCGATAATGGTCGAGCCCGCTACCTTTGCCGGTCGTCTTGAACCAAATACAAATTGTAAAATCGTCTTGGATAAAGCGCGTGGTGCTAATAGTCGTCTCTCTACCGAGCTCAAAAGCATTACCAAATTTGCCTGCTGTCGAAGTAGCCTTTGCCACACTCAAAGCATAGCTGTTTGATGCGAGGTAGCCGCCCGAAGCAGGGTCACTGGTTGATTCAAAAGTATAGTGAGCCAAAAGCCCCTGCGAAGCAAAAGCCCCAAGCACCGCCGCTTGATTTTTGCTTTCATCCACCGGCACAAAATC
The DNA here is from genome assembly GCA_964532885.1 of uncultured Candidatus Saccharibacteria bacterium. Classification (GTDB taxonomy): domain Bacteria; phylum Patescibacteriota; class Minisyncoccia; order Phycocordibacterales; family WO2-35-19; genus CAZHJF01. The sequence goes on along the minus strand of CAZHJF010000058.1, from coordinate 425 downwards.
TTCGTTCTGATTGATAACATAAAACGCGAGTCCAATCAGCACCACCACAATCAAACCTCCAAGTATTTTGCGTCCTGTCATATATATGTAATATTATCACCCCGTAGTAGATTTTGACATAGCTCTGTGTGTTTTTATAATCCAGACTTTAGTGTATTATAGCATTTTGACCTAGTGATATAATACGGAGACGTCGCATAGTGGTCTAGTGCGTGAGATTGTTCCCAATTTACACAAGAGCAAAGCGATTGTAGGTAAATTGCAATCCCGCATATCGCGGAGGAGTGGCAGAGCGGTCGAATGCGCTCGCTTGGAAAGCGGGTATACCGCAAGGTATCGCAGGTTCGAATCCTGTCTCCTCCGCAATGTGCGGGAGAAAGCGAGTAGGCCGAAAGGTCTCGCGAGTTCAAATCTCGCCGTCTCCG
>CAZHJF010000057.1:0-4303 GCA_964532885.1 uncultured Candidatus Saccharibacteria bacterium | reverse complement strand
CACCCGATTTGCTCGACAATTTCTTTCATACGAGCTGTATTCTTGGGGTCCATATTCTCGTCCCAGACACTATCATCCTCCTCTGCCTTGAGGCGCATACCTTGATCTGCCTCATACATCGCTGTTATTTCTGCAGCAATTTCTGGATATTGAATTGATTCTGGTTTATTAAGTTCTTCCATTTTCATTTGAAGTATTTTTCTAAAACGTCGAAGTAATCACTCCCGTCATCAACCTTTTTGTAATTATCCTTATTGACCCACTGGTATTTGTTATGCTCATCGCTTAATTTAACCTCTCCTGATACGTATTTACATTTGAATCCGACGAGATAGACTACTTTGCCGTAATTCCTGCTTTCTTTTGGAAACTCGTGATACCAAACACCAAATGGATCATCTACTTCAATTTCCAGTCCTGTCTCTTCTCTAACTTCTCTTTTAAGTGGTTCGGCTAAACTTGAAGCGTCACCATCTCTCGCCTCACCTTCTTGGATTTTGCCGCCTGGAAAATCGAGGCCTTCTTTTGGATCTCCCAACACAAGAACCATCCCGTCTTTTTCTATAAACGCTTTTTGCCCCACACAAAACAATGCATCCTTTTTCATATTTTATTCAGGTCTACAATAAATTTCTAATCTAATTCCACTTGGATCATCAAACCAGATGAATTCTTTATTGCCGTATTTATCAATTTTTATACCACTATTCTTTATCTCTGCATCGTTTAGGCTTTTTTCTAACTCTCTCAATTCCTCTCCTGTTCTTACCCCAAAAGCAAGATGGTTTAGACTAGTTTTGTCTTTGTCTGATTTTTCATACTCTCCATAAGGCAAGCCAAAAAATATCTTGGTTTCTCCAATTTTATAAGATACTGAGTCGTCTCCGATATGTTCCGGCTTACCCAAAAAAGAAGTATAAAACTTTTCGGTTTCTTGGATATCCTTAACTATCAAAACTATATGATCTATAAATTTTGGTTGCATACTATAAATTCTCATAATTATTATTCAAATCTATCAAAAGTAAACCATTTCATAGAACGAACCGGAATTTTATATTTATCTTCTATAATATGGCTAGGGAGTTCAAATACGGCGTCAGCCCAATCTAGCCCCAACTTTTTTGCCACTTCTTTTATAATTTGCTCGGAAGGACCTTCAAGTTCTACATAAGTTGGAATTCTTGGCCAAGTATCAATATCTACAACAACTCCATCTAGTTCAAATGTATGTCTTTTTTTCTGCTGGTGTCTGAAGGCCACTAGACCCACTTTTTCTAAAAACATTTCTGCTTTTTTCATATTGTCCACTTCAAGTTCTATCTCAATCGTGCCATCAATAGTTTGTTCCTTGGTTTCTTTATAAGATAGTTTTATTTTGTGGCCAGATTTTCTAATACGAACTCTTTTCTCTTGGTCTTTCCATTTACCTTCTGGGTCGTAGAATATAATTTCTTCTAACATTGGCTCTCCTAAATCCTTGGCACCTAATTCCAATAATCTCTCAACTAAAACTTTTTTATCAATCTCCAAAAACCTTACTTCTATTTCTTTATTTTCCATAATTAAAATTCTTTTACATCTCCCTCTACCATAGGAACAAATTCAATATCGTGGGTAGGTAGTATTTTTGCTGGTAATGTGTGAGCGGAACCAAACCTTGTGCCATCGTGGACAGGAAAAGCAACTTTTGGTTTTACCAAAATTGCATAATCAATCGCTTCGCCAATTTTCATCCACGGACCAGAGACAGGTAAGGCAAGTATCCCCACTTCTCTTTCCGGGTTGGTAAAAGCATCTCCCGGATACCATAGCTGTTCATCTATAAAAAATCCGATATTTGAAGATAGCGGGATTTCACTATGCATTTGCGCATGCTTCTCTCCAATACCAACAACGGAAATTTCTCCCAGCAAAATACTGTCACCATTTTTTATCACTTTGTTTTTAATTCCTTCATTATCCAATAGCTCACTTACGGAGTTACCAGAATAAATAATAGCTTGCGGATTTTTCTCCAAAATCACCTTGAGCGACTCTATATGATAATGGTCTTGGTGTTCATGGGTAAAAAGTATGTAATCTATATTCTCAAGTTTTGAATGTGCCTCAACGGTATAACTACCCGGATCAGTTAATATCCTTTTACCCTTGGTTTCTATAAGCAAACAACAATGACCTAATTTAGTAACCTTCATAGAACTAGTCTAATCAAAATTTAGGTAAAAAGAAAGACCGCCCTACCGAAGTAAGGCGGCCAGAGCCGAAGCCGTTTGGCTGTCGAACTCTTTGATCGGAACAATCACCACTCGGTGAAGTCCAATCTCAAGGGAACTATTGTCTGTAACTTGTATGCCGATCTTCTCTCGTGGAAAACCGGCGGCAACTAATGCTTCAACTACTTTGTTCTGCGCTGACTGCCTTGTCTTCTTCAGTGTCTCTCCGTCGTCGGCTTTGATAAAGCCGAGAGTATAGGAGCCGCGAGACGGCGTCTCCAACCCAATCAAGAAGGTCATTTATCCCTCCTCGGGCAGATTGCACTCCGCTATCTGGTTCTTGACCCGATCGATGTTAGGGTTTGATCCCAGAGCTCCACCGGCCAGAACCAAGTCGCTTAATTCGAACAAAATCTGGAGGGCGATGGTTTTGTTGGTAAGGATCGGATACAGAGAGATTGGCATTTCTCTCCCCACCCCATCCCAGAGATGTCCGTGCGGTTTATTGCTTGGACAAATTTCATCGGGAAGCCCGAGATCGTTGTTGCAAACTTTGAACGTGAGCATCTTCTTTTCCTAAATCGGTTTGAACACTGCTCCACACGGAACGAGCTGGTCGTTGAATTGCGGAACGAGTAGTTGCTTCACCGGCTCGGCGTACTGACTGCCGACCATCGAGCTGACGATCACCGTGTTGTATTCGTCGATCACACGGTTGTATGTGCCGACAACTTGGCGATAGTGAACTGGGTCGCCACACATAGATCTCATCCCTTGGACATAGAGAGTGTAGCGAGCAATTCTTGATCTTCTCTTTTCAAACCACTCCGAATCAAGTTGTGCCTGATACCGAGCATCCATGAACACATAGGCGTTGACCTTGGCGTGGAATACCGGATCGTTGTGGTACTTACCGACGACCACCTGACCAATTAAAGCTAGGCCAATCGTTGAGACCATAACTGACAGCGTGATGCCCGTCGTAACGAGTGCCTTCTTTGTGTCCATCATGAACCTCACCATCAAAAATACGATAGCGTGGAACAAGACACTGACCACGGCAACGATAAACAGGTTGGTTCCTTCGGGTCTGACAAACATCATTCCCAAAAAGAAACCGATAAAGCAGGCGTACAGAACATTCAGAAACATGTTGAAGAACTCCTTTCCTGTTTTCTATTTAACCATATTTTATGAATACTTGCAATAGCGGCCCTCTTTTGTTAGTATGGTTCCAGAAAAGGAGTCCTATGCACGAATTATCCCTGAAGTTACAGGAGTTCTTCTTCGAGGCGGCTCTGGCAACATATGCTGGCCATGCTCCGAAAACAACAATCGAAGGTTTACCGAAATCCAAGGTGTATCACTACGAACGCGACAACTATCTGTACATCGACACCTACTTCACCAACGGCGAGCAGAGCGGCGGACAGACCGTGATCTACATCAAATCGGAAGACTCGCCTACTTTCGTTCCGGCATGGATCATGCAGTATCACGGCTGGTGTGAAGGCGACAACAAAGAAGTGCTGGACTTCCTGAAAGAAGTCCTCTCCAGAACTTACCGAAGCCGCACCTTCTGCGGCGGCAGAGGAAAACTCTTTGGAGAAGTAAACTCTGCCCGGTGTTTGGAGTACGCAAACAATTGGACCGGCACCTTCGATCATTTCAGCGGAGAGGAGAAAATCAGCAAGGAGGATGTGCCCGAAGATGGAACTGGTCTCGAAACCCGAGATGTCTTCTGGCACCGATACCAGGGTATGACTCTCCTTCAAGAAGTTCAGCAGGAGAAGTAGATGGCCCACATTTTCCGAGCCGCCCCGCGATTGCATCAACGGGCGGCTTTTTCTATACCTTACCCGATATGTCGAACCTACTCTGTTTTATTTACAGTGAAAACCCAGCGATTGTCTTTAGTAATGCCGTAATCGATTCCCCTTCGTAATGGAGGCGGTAGTTTTATCTCAAAAAAGAACGGAATTTGCTTGGAATGCATTGGGTTGTGAAAAAGCTCGATTGCGTCCCTCCAGTGCCAACTGATATGTTTGCCATTATTACAATAATCTACTTCATTTCTACCTTTTCTT
>CAZHJF010000056.1:0-4326 GCA_964532885.1 uncultured Candidatus Saccharibacteria bacterium | reverse complement strand
TCTCTTCGTGATTTACTTTGGAAAGTCGTAAGTCCTGAATGATAAGTTGATATCCACAGGGGTTTTGTGTCATAACAATAAAAAAGTTTGACAGGTGAACGGGTGTTCACCTATACTGCTTGCATACAAACTAACCCAATCTCTATGAGTCAAAGCCAATTCAAAAACGCAGTCATTTCTGAGATCGAAAATCTCAATGCTCTCATAGACAAAAAGATCCTTAGAGGTCTCGATTATCACAAAGAAGCAAGTCGGCACAAAGAACTTTTGCGCACTTTGAGAAGGTTTGATTCCAGAAAAGTTTTTGGGTTCAGCAAGGTTTTTTCCTTTATGAATTTTATATAAAACATGCAAGAAAATTACCAAAATAAAATTATTGAATTTTATAAAAACAAAAAGCGTTTGCCGACTTACAGAGAAATTATGAAAATAGTCGGTTTCAAATCTACCAATGCCGCCTATAAACTTGTAGGTAAGTTGGTTGATGAAGGAATCTTGGTGCGCGAACGCGATGGCAAACTCGCACCTTCGAGAATTTTTGGCGAGGTCGGAGTACTCGGCTCGGTCAAGGCTGGTTTTCCATCACCAGCAGAAGAAGAACTCCAAGACACTATGAGTTTGGATGAATTTCTGATTGATCACAAAGAGGCCACCTTTATACTCAAGGTAGATGGTGACTCTATGATCGATGCTCACATTACGGACGGTGATATGGTCATAGTAGAACGAACACAAAAAGCCAAAGATGGGGATATTGTGGTGGCTGAGGTGGACGGTGAATGGACAATGAAATATTTTCGCAACAAAGACGGCAGGGTCTGGCTTGAGGCGGCCAACAAAAAATACGGTCCGATTTATCCCGAAAACGAAATGAAAATTGCCGCCAAGGTCAAAGCGGTTATTCGAAAGTATAAATAAACTTTATGAGAAGTTTTGAAAGAGAAGCCTTTCCAAAAGCGATAATCCACGTAGATGGGGATTCTTTTTTTGCTTCTTGTGAAGTTGCGAGGAACCCAGGCTTGCGCGACAAACCTGTTATTACCGGGCAAGAAAGAGGTATCGCTTCGTCGCTTACTTACGAGGCCAAAGCGCGAGGTGTAAAGAGAGGTATGAGTATCTTTGAAATCAAGCGCATCTGTCCTGATGCCGTCATACTACCTTCTGATTATGAGACCTATAGTCTTTATTCACAACGGATGTACGATATTGTTGGGCGTTATACAGAAGATGTTGATCGATATAGTATAGATGAGTGTTTTGCCGATCTGACTGGACTTAGGCGGCCGCTCCATATGTCTTATGAAAAAATTGCAGAGCAGATCAAAAAAGATCTCGATTCGACCTTAGGTATCACTTTCTCAGTTGGTCTTTCGATCAACAAAGTCTTGGCTAAAATTGCATCAAAATGGCAGAAGCCTTCTGGGTTGACAATTATTTCTAATCAGGAAATTGATACATATCTCAAAAAGTCGCCAGTTGCCAAGCTTTGGGGCATCGGACCAAACACTTCAGCTTATCTCAACAAGTTTGGCATCTACACTGCATTTGACTTCTCAGCGCGCGAAGAAGTTTGGGTCAACGTACACCTCTCAAAACCATTTCAAGATATTTGGCGAGAATTGAGAGGTGAGTTTGTCTTACCTCTAAATACCGAGACAAAACACGACTATCAATCTATAAGCAAGACTAGGACTTTTACACCACCATCAAACGACAAAGATTTTATATTTTCTCAACTTTCCAAAAATGTTGAAAATGCCTGTATCAAATTGCGTCGACACGGGCTATACACAAAAGAGTTTTTCTTTTATTTGAAAACACAAGACTTTAGACATATAGGTTTGAATATCAAACTAGATAATTCAGTTTGTATTCCGGAGCTAATACTTGGAGCGATTCGCGAGAGGTTTGGTGGTCTGTATAAAAGCAATATTTTTTATCGGGCAACTGGCATAGTGCTGTCAAAGTTGCATTACAAAGAAGTCAAAAATCTTGATTTGTTTGGCCGAGAAAACTTTATAGAAAGTGTGACTCCTATTTATAAAGCGGTTGATAGTTTGGCAGAGCGTTTTGGCAAACACGTAGTCTTTTTGGGCTCAAGCTTTAGGGCTATGAAAGAAGAATTACATAAAGGCGAAAGGGGCGCCCCGACCGATAGAAGGGGAGTGTTTCTCACTGGGGAGACTTTGCGCAAACATATAAACATTCCAATCTTGGGCAAGGTAAAATAGATGTATTCAAAATCAGATCAAAAAGTGCTAAATTCATATATATGAAAATCATCAGATTTATTTTAGCCATGCTTTTTTTGGCCTTTGCCGCTGGGCTAGTTTTCTTTTTTTGGCCAATTGATCCTTGTGAAAATGTGATCAAATATTCAGTTGGACGTTTTGATAAAAATTTTGCCTTAGATCAAAATGAATTCATTTCTGCTATGAAGACGGCTGAAACTGTCTGGGAACAATCACTAGGTCGTGATCTTTTCCAATATGAGCCTGAAGCGCGCTTTACCGTAAATCTTATCTATGATGAGCGACAAAGAGAAACCCTTTTGCGCAAGCGCACTGAATCAGGTTTGGATAAAGCTGAAGAAGTTTTCCAAAACATTGAAAATGCTTTTAATATTTTAAAAAAACAATACGAAATCGAAGAAGCGGCTTTCAATAAAGCAAAAGATTTTTATGAAAATGAACGAGCTTTGTATGAAAAGCAGGTTGCCTATTGGAACAAAAAAGGCGGTGCGCCTGAGCCAAAATATTCTGAGCTAAATGCCAAAGCAAATGAGCTAAATACTTTACTTAATGAACTAAATAAAGATGCTTCTAAGCTCAATAATTTACAGTCAGAATTTCAGACAGCACTTGCAGAAAGAAATAAAGCTGCTTCCGAATACAATAAAGTTGTGGAGGCTTTCAATCAAAAATATGGACATGGCTATGAATTTGACCAGGCGGAATATGTAAACGAAAGGACCAGTCTTTTTTCACTAGGCTCAGGTGCGGATAAACAAATAAATATTTATCAATATTCAACGAAAAATGATTTGGTCTTGGCGCTAGCGCATGAATTGGGGCATGCTTTGGGGATGGGTCATGTGGAGAATTCTACATCAATCATGTATTATCAGTCAAATGAAAATAGTGAGTATGAGTTGAGATTATCGGCAGAGGATATGAGAGAGTTTGAGAGAGTTTGTAAGATAACCGCACTCTAAAGGACGTATCGTGCGGGCCCATTCGGCACGATTCTGCTGAATCGCATGATTTCGCTAAATCGAATGAAAAAACAAAAAATTATTGAAATATTGTGGTTTTTAATTGTTGTTGTGCTATTTTTTTTGTCACTCCAACTTATACGCAGTGGGGAATTAAGTATCTTTGTCGCAAAAACTGGCATCTTCGCACCAATAATTTTGGTTTTGCTCAAGATGACCACTCTAATCGTAGCACCACTTGGGGGTTCACCACTTTATATCATTGGTGGTGCTCTTTTTGGTGGTTTTAAAGGTTTTTTGTTGACGCTCTTGGGTGACATTCTTGGTTCGGCGGTTTGTTTTTTCTTGAGTCGCAGATATGGCGAGCGTGTTTTGAGTACCTTTGTGGGTTCACAAAATAAAGATAGAGTTGTTGGTGCGGTCTCATTGCTTGGAAACACAAGCTCTATCATCAAAGCTCGTCTGGCTTTTATCAGTATTCCGGAGTTGCTTTCTTACGCTGCCGGATTGTCGAGAGTTTCATTTTGGAAATTCATGGTGATCAATGCGATATTTTATTTTCCAGTAGACCTGATCTTGGTCGTTTTGGGTTCTCAGATTGCAAATATCACAGCAAAATATTTCCTACTTTTACCAATTGTAATATTTGTACTTTCAGCTATCGGTTTTGCTACTTTGTATAGTGATTATCAAAAAATTGAAGGCGCGTAGGATTTGAAACAGCTTAGCATTTAATTTTGAGGAGATTGTGAAAATACTGAAGAAATGTGATATAAAATAGAGGCGCCATTGTAGCTCAGTTGGTAGAGCACTCCATTGGTAATGGGGAGGTCATCGGTTCAATCCCGATCAATGGCTCCAGAATATTTATAATTTTCTATACTTGGTGTATATTTTGTTTTAGTTGCCACCTTAGGTATCGCCCGCCCGCCTAAGATACGCCGACCTAGCTCAATGGTAGAGCAATCGCATCGTAAGCGATAGGTTGTGGGTTCAAGTCCCACGGTCGGCTCAAGAAGGAGGCGTGTCGGGCGGGTAAACCACCAATATCAGTTCGATCCTGATAGGGGCTCAGGCGTAGGCAGGCGGGGAGCACGCCTTTCGCCCGCCTG
>CAZHJF010000055.1:0-4406 GCA_964532885.1 uncultured Candidatus Saccharibacteria bacterium | reverse complement strand
TCTTTTTCCAGTTCCAAAATCTCCTTCTTGCTGAGCAGGAGCTTTCTGTTTCGTGCCGGATCATACTCTTTTGGGGTATTGTTTGGTTGGTAGGCTGATATGCTCATACCAACAACAAAGGCTTCTTGCCCACGGATGGTTATATGGGAGCCTTCCAGGTTGGTATGCCCGGCTCGCACGCTTTTTACCTCAAAACCCAAAAGCTCAATACCAGCCTCAATTTTAGTGAGGATTTCATAGTTAAAACGGGCTTTTTTGTTTTCTGCGTATGTCATTATATTTTTTCTTCTTGCAGTACATCTATTTTGATATAATATTCAACAATGAGCAAACAAAACTTTAAGAAAGGCGATCGTATGGAAAAAAAGCCCGATGGCTACCAAAAACAAATAAACCCGATTAAAAACTCATTTTGGATCAATTTGATCATGAGTGTCATTATCTTTGCTGTTATAGTTTCACTTTATTCATTGGTGTCCGAAGGAGGCAAATCAAAGGAGGTGAGTATTTCAGAGATTGCACTTTCGATTAAACAAAATGAAGTCAAGGAGATAGCGGTAAAACCTTCAGAGATCGAGGCGATCTATAAAGATGACAGCAAAAAAGTGGCCAAAAAAGAACAATCAGCGTCAGTCAGTGAGACGCTCGGTGCCTATGGAGTTAGCGCCTCGGATCTTGTGAATGTAAAAGTTGTAATCAAAGAAGGGGGTGGGGTGTTGTTTTGGTTTGTAAATTTATCACCAGTTCTTTTCCCACTTCTTTTTATCGCTGTCTTTATTTGGCTTATGACGCGTCAGGTAAAGGGGGCGGGGATGCAAGCTTTTTCTTTTGGGCAGTCGAGAGCGCGCATTACTTCGCCCGATGATCAAAAGCAAAAAGTCACTTTCAAAGATGTGGCCGGTTGCAAAGAAGCCAAAGAAGAGTTGAGCGAGATCGTGGACTTTCTAAAAAATCCTAAAAAGTTTTTTGAAATCGGGGCACGGATTCCCAAAGGTATATTGCTCATGGGCGCACCGGGTACTGGTAAAACTCTGCTTGCCCGAGCTGTAGCTGGCGAGGCCAATGTGGCATTCTTTTCAATTTCCGGTTCGGAGTTTGTGGAAATGTTTGTGGGTGTTGGTGCGAGCCGAGTGAGAGACCTCTTTGCTACCGCCAAAGCAGCGGCGCCCGCAATTATATTTATGGACGAGATTGATGCGGTGGGTCGAGTGCGCGGTGGGGGCATGGGTGGTGGCAATGATGAGCGAGAGCAAACACTAAATCAGATTTTGGTCGAAATGGACGGCTTTGAACCAACAGAAAAGGTGGTGGTGATGGCGGCGACTAACAGACCAGATGTTTTGGATCCAGCTTTACTCAGGCCGGGTAGGTTTGACCGTAGGGTGACTATAGACTTACCAGACCGCGGTGATAGGGAAGAAATACTCAAAATTCATGCCAAACAGAAGCCTTTTGCTGAAGACGTTGATTTGGTGTTGATTGCAGAAAGAACACCTGGATTTTCTGGGGCTGATCTTTATTCACTTATGAACGAAGGGGCGATTTTGGCCGCTCGCGAGAATCGCAAGAAAATTTCTCAGTATGATCTGATTCGTTCAATCGAAAAGGTTATGCTTGGCCCTGAAAGGCGTAGTCATATACTTTCTCTCAAAGAAAAGGAGATCACTGCTTATCATGAAGCGGGGCATGCCTTGGTGGCTAGCATTTTGCCACATGCTGATCCGGTACACAAAATCTCAATCATTAGTCGTGGTCGGGCGGCTGGGTATACTTTGAAATTACCAATCGAAGATCGCAAGTTGCAAAGTCGCAATGAATTTCTTGATGATATTGCAATGTCTCTCGGCGGCTATGTCACTGAAAAGCTTGTTTTTGGCGATTTGACAACTGGCCCGTCAAACGATCTCCAAGTCTCGACTGCTATTGCGCGTGACATGGTGACTAAATATGGCATGTCAGAAAGTCTGGGGCCAATAGCGCTCGAAGGGCAAGGTGGAAAGGCGATTTTTGGCAAAGGTGTTGGCGACAAGGAATATTCTGAAAAGGTTGGGGCGCAAATCGATGAGGAAGTCTCTAAAATTATGAAAAAAGCCCATGATCAGGCGGAGGCGATAGTGATCGAGTACCGCAGTCTGCTCGATATAATTGCAAAGAGGCTTATAGAAGTTGAGACGATTGAAAGAGAAGAATTTGATTCAATACTCGTAGCAAATGGTATCCAACCAAAGCGAAAAATAGAGGTTGAAAAGGTGGTAAAGGGCAATCCACAATAGTTGTAGCTGAAAATTAAACAGTTGTTATGATTGAATTAGAGTTTGGTTAGACTTTCTCTTTTAAGCTTAATTTAATTCCCATGTCAATTTTTAAAAAAAATAATCATACTGCAGGATTTACCCTCATAGAGTTGCTTGTAGTGATTGCGATTATTGGTGTTTTGTCTTCTATTGTTCTTGTGGCTCTCAATAATGCGCGATCCAGGGGCAATGACGCGAAAACTAAAGCTCAATTGGCCGGTATGCGATCGGCTGCTGAATTGTACTACGATACAAACGGTAATTATGGTACGGCTACAAACTCGTGTGATCAAATGTTTGCTAATGCTCTTGTAAATGCCTATATCGTAAGTTCGGCTCTGCCTGGTGGTGTCTCAGCCACTTGTCGTTCGACTTCATTACAATACGCAGTGTCGGCCAATATGCTCGGGGTGACCGGTTGGTGGTGTGTTGACTCAAGTGGTGTCTCACGTCTCATCACGACCAACCTTGCAAACGGCGATATCACTTGTAACTAATTATTTAATTACTTTTCAAATCAAAACCTCTTAGAGATAAGAGGTTTTGATTTTTCTGTATCCTGATATATGATCAATGTATCAACCGCCCTTAGCTCAGTTGGTTAGAGCACAGAGCTTATACCTCTGGGGTCCTAGGTTCGAATCCTAGAGGGCGGACAATAATCACTCCAAATGGATTTGGTTTTGGGAGAGCTTGGAGGCGAGGAGGGGGTACTTTTTGAGGTCGAAATCTTCTTCAATCAGGCGCGTCGCTTCGGCGCGAGCGATCTCGACCATTTTGATATTGCGCAAGGCTTCCATCGCGATGTCAGAGACGCCCCACTGTTTGGCGTTTATACTGAGTCCGCCCGCGCCCCTCTGTTGCAGATCGGCCTCGGCTAGCTCGAAGCCGTTTTTAGCGTTTACAAATGACTTCAAGCGAGAGATGGTTTTAGTAGATTTTGTGTCCGCAAAAACAAAACATTGAGCTTGATGTGAGCTACGCAAAACTCTGCCTCGAAGCTGGTGGAGTTGAGCGAGGCCGAAGCGCTCAGCATTTTCGATAAGTATCACGGTGGCGTTGGGCACATTTACTCCCACTTCGACGACCGAAGTCGCACCCAAAATATCGATCTTGCCTTCTTTGAAACTGCGCATTTTTTCTTCTTTTTCTTTGGGACCGTCTTTGCCAGTCAGGGTACCAACTTTGAATTCTCTAAAAACTTTATTCTGCAGTCTCTCTGCTTCTTCTTTGACCGAGCGAGCATTCATTGCGAGCTCTTTATCGGGATCAGGCTCATTGATGCGTGGGCAGATGACGTAAGCTTGTCGGCCTTTTTGGAGTTCCTGCCTGGTAAATTCGTAAGCCTCGTCGCGTTCGTGAGGCAAAACAATCTTGGTGTTGACTGGCTTTCTACCGGCTGGTAATTCGTCGAGAAGTGAAAGATCGAGGTCACCAAATACAGAGAGGGCTAGCGTGCGAGGAATTGGGGTCGCCGTCATACTTATAAGATGTGGAGCTATATCATGTTTTCTACGCAAAGCCATTCTTTGTTTGATACCAAAACGGTGTTGCTCGTCGATGACAATTAGACCGAGGTTTTTGAATTTGACGGATTTTTGGATTAGAGCATGCGTGCCGATGAGGATTGGAATTTCACCATTTTCGACCCACTTCAAAAGTTGAGGTTTGGAAATTTTGGTCCATTTTTCTTTAGAAATTTTTGAGGGAAATTTCTTGGCGCCCGAGCCGGTGATCAGTCCGACATTCATTTTGTATTTTGCAAAATATTCGATGAAGGATTCGAAGTGTTGCTCTGCCAGTATTTCGGTTGGCGCCATATATGCGACTTGCAGATTGCCAAATTTGCGATCAGGAGGTGGGGTGGTGACTACGGCAAAGCTCGCGATCGCGGCTACGGCGGTTTTGCCTGACCCTACATCACCCTCAATCAAGCGCGACATAGCGTAGCCCTTTTTGAAGTCGTCGAGGATGGTCGCGGAAACGCGTTTTTGAGCGCCGGTAAGTGGAAAGGGAAAGGTTTGCACAAAGCTATCTACTTCTTGTTTGGTTTTTTTGATCAAAAAGCTCGGAGTTTTTTGAGACAAAAACCTTTCGCGTGCCCGATCAAGC
>CAZHJF010000054.1:0-4436 GCA_964532885.1 uncultured Candidatus Saccharibacteria bacterium | reverse complement strand
AATCAAGTAGTTCGCGTTGCACGGTTTTTTCACTACAACCCCTTATATTTGGCACAATATCTCTAATACTTACATCGCTGTGCTTCTCTAAGTACTCATAAATTAGCGTCTTCCTGGTATCTTTTCTCTTGTGTCCTTTATCGTGTCCTACAGCAAAACGCTCCCCTTCTCCTAAACCTAGAGTCTTATCTGACCCAATACCAAAATTAGTCCTGTTGTCTTTTTCAAAGGTTTTAGTTTCGTTTATACTATTTTCAACAAAATTAGTTTTCAAAATATTATGGACCGCTGTTGACTGTTCTGTGGTAATTGATTTTATATACAATGCAAGTTCAGACAAAAATGCTTGAAATTCTTGCTTTAAAATTGCTCCATTCATTGCTGAAATAAATCCAGAAAGTGAGGCCACATCTATAAACGACATGATCTCTAAAATGTACCTCTCAATATCTTGGTTTAGACTAATCGAATTTTGCTCATTTGAGTCCTTAAGTCGCACACAGAGAGACATGATACTCAAAGCCAGCTTTTCAATTCTCTGTCTTAAATCATTCTCACTATCCATCAATTTGACCACAACAAAGACAGCTGCTATCAGCCTATATGTCCTATTATATATATCAAAAAAACCGGGTCGATTAGAAATAGTGATTGATTTATTTATGTTTTCTTTATCTTTATCAGACATCATATTTATGAGTTTAAGACAGTTTTATCAAGCTATTTTGTCTTATATTTTATAGTCCTTTATCTGTCCTATATATTATAATCTAAAAGACTTAAAAAGTCAATACCACAATCTTTTGTCCTTATTGAGAGCTTAGTCTGACTTTTATCAGGAGTCAAGACCCAGATTGGGACCAATTTGGACCCACCTTCCGGCCCTTATTCACCATAATTATGAATTCTATATTTTTCCTATGTTATTATTTGAATGTATGACCAAAAAGAAGACACAAAAGGAATCTGTTGAGACAAAACAAGAATCGTTTATTCGTGATGAAGTTCGAGTGATAATTTACGCTATTGTTTGTTTCGTCTTTTTTACTTTTTTTATATTATCCGCATTTGATAGAGCTGGAGTTGTAGGTCGCAAAGCCTACTCAATTTTTTCAATATTATTTGGCTTGGGTTACTACCTCTTACCGACCGTATTCTTTTTATTAGCTGTTTCCTTTGCTATGTCGGTCAGAGGATCTTTTACAAAAATCCGAGTTCTCGGCGCGTCGATTTTTTTCATATCATGTTTGGCTCTACTAGACCTAGTTGCAAATGAGCGTGGAGGGATGATCGGCAACGCAATACACAGGCCACTCGTTGCCCTCTTTGATTCATATGCATCAGCGATTATTCTCGGAGCCGTTGCTCTTATTAGTATGATAGTAATCCTCGACGCTAGAATTAGTTTTGAGTTTTTTAGAAACCTCTTTGCTCGAAAAACTAATCCTGACGACCGAACAGTTCCTGATAAAGAGATAAAGATTTCAACTGGCGGTGAGTCAGAAAAAGAAACTGTTTTAGAAACAAAAACAGACAAAACGTCTCCTGAAATACCAACAAAACAAAAGAAAGTATCAGAAGAAAATGAAGGTTTCAGTTTTGACGGCGGACATATCTCATTCAAACCATTCAATCCCCCACCTCTCTCTTTATTGGAAAGAGACAAAGGTAAACCCGAAGTTGGCGACATAAAAGCAAACGCCAACATTATAAAAAGAACTCTCTTAAATTTTGGCATTGTGGTTGAGATGGATGAGATATCTATCGGACCATCGGTAACCCGCTATGCCCTCAAACCAGCTGAGGGTGTGAAGCTTTCCAAAATACTAGGGTTACAAAATAATCTCGAGTTGGCTCTCGCTGCCCACCCAGTGCGCATCGAGGCCCCTATCCCCGGCAAGTCGCTCGTTGGCATTGAGATCCCAAATAGCGTCAAAACCACAGTCGGACTTGCTTCTCTCTTGTCTCAGAGCGAGTATGTGGATTCAGACAAACCTTTGCTTGTTGCTTTAGGTAAAGGCATTTCTGGTTCAGCTCAATTTGCAAACCTCGCAAAGATGCCTCACCTTCTTATCGCTGGTGCCACAGGAAGTGGTAAGTCAGTAACCATTCACGTCATCATAAACTCAATGCTGTTTAGAAATTCGGCAGAAAATTTGAAGTTTATAATGATTGACCCAAAGCGTGTCGAGCTAACCATGTACAACAAGATCCCCCACCTACTCACACCTGTGATCACGGATGCAAAAAAGGCAATCATGTCTCTCAAGTGGGCGGCCAAAGAGATGGATCGACGTTATGACGTCTTAGAAAAAAATAAAGTTCGAGATATCGATTCCTACCACAAAAACATACTTTACCCATGCATAGAAAATGCCAAATCAGCAAAGAGTGGTGAGACTGTTTTTGTACCAGAGCCAATGCCATACATTGTAATAATCATTGATGAATTGGCTGATATTATGCAGGCGTACCCTAGAGAGCTTGAATCGGCCATTATAAGACTCGCTCAAATGAGCCGTGCGGTTGGGATACACCTTATACTTTCAACCCAGAGACCCTCAGTCAACGTTATAACTGGCCTGATCAAAGCAAACATCCCAACTCGCATAGCACTTCAAGTGGCTTCGCAGTTTGACTCGCGAACTATCTTGGACTCAAGTGGTGCCGAAAAGCTACTTGGTGCCGGAGACATGCTCTATCTCTCTGGAGAAATGTCCAAGCCAATACGTTTGCAATCACCATATATATCTGAAACTGAGTTGAAAAAAGTCGCTGAGTATTTAGCCAAACAAAATGAAGATGACCTGCCTTCAACCATAAGCTTCGACGCCGAAAGCCCAAAAAGTGACCTCTTTGGTAGCGGAGAAATGACTGATGACGACGTAGACGACGACCTATACGAAGAAGCGCGCGACACAGTGATTCAAACGGGCAAAGCCTCCACTTCCTATCTGCAACGTAAGCTCCGAATAGGTTATGCGCGAGCAGCCAGACTTATTGATATACTTGAAGAAAAGGGTGTTATCAGCGGAGGCGATGGAGCAAAACCTCGAGAGGTCTTGATAAAATCTGATAAGGGACCAGAAGGTACACAAAAAACAGAAGAAGATGAAATATAACTATAGTGAAGGTTTTAATATAAAAAAATTAATTGGTTTAACCGCCATATTACTTTTGGTTGTTTATGGAGTTTTTAACGCTCGAAGATTGATCGAAGGACCAAAAATTGAAATACTTCAACCTGCAGATGGTTACGAAAGCTCGAGCAACACTGTTTCCGTAAAAGGAATGGTTAAGAACGCAACATTTGTTAGCATCAATGATAGACCAATTTCAATTGACACATCAGGAATGTTTGAGGAAGACCTTCTCTTGTCCCCCGGGTATAATATCGTACGCATCTTTGCAAACGATAGATTCAAGAAAGACACAGGCAAGGAAATTAGTATTTATTATAATAACCAAGCGTCCAGCACACCGTTAGAAGTAAATGGAATATCAAGTAATAATTAAAAAGACTATGGCAAAAAAACAAGCAAAAACAGAACAAACAAATGATGCAGGTGAAAAGAAAATCGGATCGAAAGTTCAAGATACAATTCGAGAAATTAAGACAAAGTTTGGCGATGATGCGATTATGACCCTCGGCGAAGCGCCAAGAGTCGATGTGGGAGTAGTGCCTACCGGCTCGCTTGGACTTGATGCTGCTCTTGGAGTTGGTGGTATGCCTAGAGGCAGAATCATCGAAATATTCGGCCCCGAATCAAGCGGCAAAACTACCTTATCACTACATGTAATCGCCGAAGCTCAAAAGTTGCAAGGTGTGTGTGCTTTTATCGATGCCGAGCACGCACTTGATCCAGAATATGCAAAAAAGATTGGCGTTAGAATTGATGAGTTACTTATATCCCAACCAGACACCGGCGAACAAGCTCTTGAGATAGTCGAATCTCTGGTAAGGTCCGGCAAAATTGACGTTGTGGTCATTGACTCCGTAGCTGCACTTACCCCAAAAGACGAAATCGAAGGAGAAATGGGCGCACACCATGTGGGCAAACAAGCTCGACTTATGAGCCAAGCTTTGCGCAAACTTACAGCCATAGTCGCCAAATCAAAAACTATCGTAATATTTATCAATCAAATCAGAATGCAGATCGGTGTTATGTTTGGCAACCCAGAGACAACCCCAGGCGGTAAGGCTCTAAAATTTTATACTAGCGTTCGACTCGATATTCGCCGCATCGCCCAAATCAAAAAAGGTGATGAAGTAATGGGTGGCCGACACCGGGTCAAGGTTGTCAAAAACAAAGTGGCGGCCCCATTTCGACAAACTGAGTTCGATCTGATGTATAACGAAGGTATTTCTCGCGAAGGTGAAATGCTCGCTTTGGGCGAAAGAATGGGAATTATCAGTAAATCTGGAGCTTCATACA
>CAZHJF010000053.1:0-4474 GCA_964532885.1 uncultured Candidatus Saccharibacteria bacterium | reverse complement strand
ATATTGACAAAAACGTCAAAATAGGCACATACTATGTTCAGAGTGAGTTTCCGCAACACAAACAATTAATAAAAGCAGCTTTCAGGAGAGAAAGCTGCTTTTTTGTTTAGGGCGTTTGTCCGGCGTTCGGGTCGCCAACACTGATGGTATTGCCATCGCTCCCTACCCAGACAGCTGGCGACCAAGCGAGATCGACACCGGGGAAATAATCTTCATTCATACCGTTCATTTTGAGGATTGGCAATGGGTCACTAAAGCCCTCAATGCCGACTGTCAAATTTTTTAAGATTACTTGATCAAGATATACGGCACCGCCCTCAGCATGTATCCCAGCCATATGTTGAAAATTAAGTTTTTCAGCATAGCCAATAACACTATTTTTTGCCGTGAGTTCAGTATCGATCAAATTAAAAATATTTGCTGGAGGTCGATTATCAATAAACGAACTACGGTCAATCGTAAGCGTACTTGCTCGCGAATGTATCACGCCAGCACCTAAGCGATTGCCTTTTGTTACAACAACATACTGAAGCAACCCACTCGCATGATCAAAAGTAATCGCATCCCACGTTTCTGCACCAGGCGCTGCTGTAAAAGTAATAGGCTGCGAAGACGTACCGACTGCCTGCAAATCTCCTTTAACTTGAATAGCAGCATAATCTGGCAAAAGCACTGTGACTCCAGGATTTATAGTTAACTTGGTTCCTTTATTTACAACTAAATTATTAGTAATGATTGGCAAATCAGTATCCAACACTTTATCTTCGTCAGTGGCGGTACGATCTAAAAATAGAGCATTAAGTAAATTATCCGCAAAAACTAAATTAGTTGCGTTCGGCCAGATAAACTTTGTCCAAACCGGACCAGAAGGATTACTGAATTCTTTAAAAATATCACGGTCTAGTGTTAATCGTGAATTCTCAGATTCGATTGCCGTATCACTATTTGCGCTCGCTGCACCACCACCTTTAAACACCGTATTTATAATCGTTGAAGTACTACCATACAGATATACATTTGTAGCACCGTTTGCAAAAAATTGCCCATCAACAATATTAAGCGTAGCATTTTCAGTTCTGATAGCCTCAGAAATAAAACCAGTGTAGATAAAATTATTAACTCTAAAATCATGGCCTGCGTAACGGATATCAGTACCTTGCAAGGTTGCCGTTGAAGCCGGATGCAGCCAAATTCCCTGCCAGTCTTTAGCAGCCGGATCAGGAGCGCTCCATCCCGTACCCACTTGCGTATTAAGCAATACTTCTTCAAAACTATGATCGCGACCGGATGTCATCACAACGGAATTTCCGGTAGCACCCTTACTAGTCAAACTTCCATAGACATCAATCACTGAATTAGTGTAACCACTTTTTATAACAACACCCGGTTCAATTGTAAGCGTAAAGTCAGGTGGCACTTCATAAAAACCTAGAATATAAGGATTATTATTTTTGGTCAGCACTCGATTTGTTTCTTCTTGCCTACCCGTTAATTGTAAAAACCCAAAATTTGATTGACGAGGAGAGCCTTGGATATCTCCTCCGGCGTTAGTTCGCCCAACACCGCGTGCCCCTTGATTACTTTGCCAATTTTGAGAATCACTTCCAACATCCTCGGCCTGCAAACGTTCCATAGTGCGGTATTTTTGAGTCTCTCCCGCAAACCAGCCATTTGTACAATTTACTTCATCTGCAATTTCATCATTATTTTTAATCAAATCTATTACATCGCCAGCTGTATTAAAACCAGCTGCAAGAAAATAAAGCGCATCAGCATTAATTTGCTTCACTACATTATCGTTACTTCTTTCAAGCAAATAATAAGCGTGTGCCCCGATAATTTTATTTTTAAAAACTATGTCTACTGGCCGGCCAGACACTACTAATTTCCAGCCCGTAAGATCGATCGGAGTATCCGTCGTATTATATAGTTCGATCCACTGATCATTGCGATTTTCACCACTCGCACCTGCCCAGGCTACTTCGTTAACTACCACCTCTTGAGTGTGCGGAATTACAATACTTGTCACATCGCTCCACAGCGAAACATTGCCCGACATGTCTGTTGCCCGAGCGCGCAAAAAGTATTTTGTACCTCGCACAACTGGAAGTTTAAAAATTGTACTCGTTGTCGAAGTGGCAACATCTTGCCATATTTTTTCGGTACCTGTTGTTGCGCTTAAAGAAAGATCATACAGTATCGCTGACGACAAAGCATCTGTGCTAGCAAGAGTAATTTGCAACGTCGAACTGACCAATTCACTCAAAAAAACTGTTTTAATTTCTGGAACACTCGGTGCGACCGTGTCCGGGGCGGGAGTGATCGGTTCGGTAGAGGATGTTGAAGTAGTTATTGCCGAGGGTGGTGGGTCAGTTATAACCGTGGACGTGCTCGCAGGCAACGTACTCGACGATACGACATCAACAGTTGAGGTGGTAAAAAGAGTAGACGTCGCAACACTATTCTCAATATTTTCAGTCTGCGTAGCACTCGTAGTACTTCCACCGCTTGAATCAGTGGTGCTATTTTTAGGAGTAAGTGTCGGCTTCGGGGTTACCACTTTTATTACGGGAACAGTTGGAGCTTCTATTTTAAGACCAAGTACTGCCTGCTCTGGAGCCGGTATAACTTTTTTAGCAGGCACGATTGGCGCCGCTGGTTTGGGAGCGGTCGGTAGTACTGGACCAAACGAATCATCGGCTATAGGCTCGGCGGTCACCACACTATTATTCTCGGATTGCACTAAGGGAGTTGCGGTATTGAATAATGAATTAAAACTATTTTGCAAAAAAGTTACCGCTGGCAAAATATACCCGAATCCTAGCGAGTACATTTTATTTCCCTTCACAGTAGTTGGTATCGGTGGCAGAAGCGCTGGATTTTTCTTAGCATTTTCACCTTCTTGTTTAAAAAGCTTAATGACTCCGGCGCCATCGAGAACTGCAGCTTCGGAGAGACGTGTGAAATAGGAGGAGAGGACGGAAGAATCTTTTAAACTATAGCTTTTTTTTATATCAAAGTTGTCAGTTGTAATGGTTTTTATTAACGCCAGTTTAAAAAGCTTATTTTGTTTATCAAAAGCATATGCATACTCACCGTCTTCTTTTAAAATTTTTGGATTTTGATACTTAGCAGAATTAATTGTATGTTCACTAAAAAAATAATTATTAGAATACTTAGCCAAATCATCAAAATAATCATCAAGTGAATCAAAAATTACGGGCTCTCTTTTATTCTTTACTAACTCCGGAATGACTTTTAAGGTATTACGTGTGAATCTATCGGCATAATCTTCATAAGGGCTACCCCCATCATGTGTTACTGCATTGAACTCATGCACATGGGTGTCATTTCGGGTATGATCGGGCACGGTTGTGTCTTCGAGTAAGTGGAGAATGTGTCCTAGAATATAATAAGCTTTATCGGTATCACCCTCTGCGTAGGCCCGCACCCCATTTTCCCATGTGTTATTGCCACCAAAATCCGAATACTTAGTTTGGAGTAATTCAGCATGGGCCCATTTTTTAGAAGAAAGTATTTGGGTATTAGTATTTAAAAATACTTTGGTAAAAACCTGGAGCACCCCCTGAGGAACTATACCTAAATTTTGTGCCAACCATCCATCATCGGTTGTTGGATCATAAAAATGATTAAGCCAGCGAGGTGGAACGTCTTCATCAATTGAACCTTTTACTATCTGCTCTTTCTCGGAAGCACTCAGATCATCTGGGTATGACAAATTATAAAATTCAACAATTTCATCTGTTAGGGCAGGGTGCGTGGTATTTGTTTTATACGCTAGAGCTGAATTTGATCCTAAAAAGTAGGCGGAAGAAAAAACCAGCAATAAAAGAAAAAATATTTTCTTTTTTGTATACTTCATATATTTAAACCTCTTCAATTTTCCAAATTCCTTGTGAATACATAATAAAGTCTATTGTTAACTCTGCTTTTCCATCTTTGCCTTTAACATACATTTGAAATCTATTTTGAGCTATTGAATCTCTGTCTTGTGCTTGTTTAAGCTTATTAACCCAGAGTCCTATTTTTTCTAAATTGCCATTCTTTAGCCTTTCCTTCCACTCCTCTTGCTTACTCAAAATAAAATATTTACTTGCCAAATCATAATCCCCTTTTTCTACAGCAACAATGAATAACTCTAACGTTTCTTTAGGTGTTTTACCGCCATACGTATCTTCGCGGTATGGTCGTTCTTCTTCGGCCTGAAGCGCCATTAGGTCATGATTAAATTTCCATGTCTGATATTTTTGCCAACCATAAATAGCAAGAAAAAGTACTACTATTAAAACAACTAAGAGACCAAATACTATTTCTATTTTTTTAATAACTGATCTTTGTGGACTACTCGCCATACAAATAATTAATAAATAAATTTTCATCGATATTATTTCACACCCGCACCCACAAAACAATAATCAGTCAACTAGTTTTTCCACCGCCGTCATAATTTTTT
>CAZHJF010000052.1:0-4506 GCA_964532885.1 uncultured Candidatus Saccharibacteria bacterium | reverse complement strand
AAATAGCCTCTCTGATTTCCTTGGCTTCAGTGCTATAGAGTTCTGATTCTTCTTCTTTGCCTAAAATTTTGGCAAAGCGGGCGGCGGCTTGTAATCCGCCATAGACAGCTCCCGCCGTATAAGTAGAAACTCCGTATCTTTCTTCCCATAGATCATAGCTCGATAGCGGTAATTTAGTCCCATTATCTTTGTATCGGACCAAAAAATCAGCCGCTCTTTTTATAAAAGGGTTGTACAAGCTCTCAATAAACTCAAGGTCCTTTGCTCTAATATAATGTTCCCACAAGCCAAAAAGTAAGATCGCTGTTTCGTCTTCTTGGATGGCGAGCTGTCTTCTGTCATCTTTGACCCAAGGATGCCAGGAGCTGCCGAGCGAGCGGTCAGGTTGATACTTGTGCAAGACAAAGCCCTCTTCGGTCAAAACATCCTTAGCAAAATCATAAAACTTTTTAGACAGATCAGGAAAACCAGCCAGATCAAAACTCCACGCCGAAAAGGCGGCGTCGCGCGGCCAGACATATATATAAGTATCTCCTCCGTATTGAATATTACCCGAATCAGCAGAAGCCAAAATTCCACCCCGATTATCAGTCTGGGCACGCATAATAAGTAGCGAACTATAGAAAAGTTTTTTGGTTTTTGCAGAAAGTCCGACAAATGAATAGTTGGTTTGATTGACCCAGGCTCGCCAATAATCACTTGTTGACTCTAGCAGATGCTCTGGTGATTTTTGAAAAATATAATTCAGCAAATCACAAACTTCGCGATAAGTTTCGCCGACCGTAATCCAGTAGTAAACCACTTTGCTTTCGCCTGGAGCGAGCTTCATCTTCCAACTAATTACGGAATCGACAATACCATGCTCAATCGGATTTTTGGACAGCATCCCATCTTCAGCGTCTCTCCAAGTGCCCTCTTTGCCCTCAACCCCACAAAAGCCAATAGAATATTCATCAAAAGGCTTGTTGTCACAAAGCCCACCGACCAAAAAAACCCGACGACCTTTATAATGCACGACCGATTCGATCGTACTTGAAAAGTAGGCCGTGTCTGCATGATTGGTATCACCTATTTTAAATTGTTGGTTCAAAAAAAATCCCATTTCCCTTTCGTGCGAGCCCGTATTGGTGATAGTAAATTTTCGTAAAAAAATATTTCTTTCGTTGTAGACGACGTCACGAGATTCGAGATTTATGGATATGCTTTTGTTGACCGACTTGCTCGCTGAGACTAGTGTCGCGTCTTCATAATCGACAGAGGTTTGCCACTCGCCATTATCCAACCAGTGCATCTTTTTATCACAGAAAATTCCTATTTTATGAACCTGAGATGAGGCGATGTGGTTATCTTGTCCGACATATGGAAAATAAAAATCTCTAACTTGAGAAAAGTTGTCCAAACAGACTGCTGTATTTCCATTACCCAAAACACTAGATCGTGCCATGAGTTTATTTTAACATAACTTTTGTAAATAACTTCTCAACTTCTTATACCTAACCCCTCAGACCCCCCTTAACTTAAGGGGGGCTTGTGGATGGGCTATCGCCCACTTCCTTTTCTGAAAAATTTTGTGATTTCAGAGCTTATTTTTTCTAAAACATTTTCAATATTGTTTTCTACTTCTTCGTTAAAAAATCTTATCGCTCGTATGTTAGACCCTGCCAAATATTTTTCCCTATCTTTATCATAAAGTTTTTGCTCTGGTTCAAGGTGCCCTCCTCCATCAAGCTCAATTGCCAGTCGAATTTTGGAGCAATAAAAATCCAAGATATATGGACCAACACTATATTGGCGAAAAAATTTGAAACCGTTCAATTGTTTATTGGACAAACAAGACCAAAGTTTCTGTTCAGCTTCCGTTTGATTAAGTCTCAATTCTTTTCGGCGATCTTTTAAATATTTGTTGTTGAATCTAAACTTGTCCATAAAAATACAGGCGAAGCCTTCCTTAAGCCCCTCTTAATTTAAGAGGGGTTTGGGGAGTTAGGAGGCTTCACCAAAACGCAGAGGAGTAATCCGATGCAACTTGATTGGATGAAATTCACGCTTCTTGGCCTCCTCAACTCTCAATTTCATATCTTGCAAAACATTCATGTAAGCAATGTAAGCTTCGTGCGGAGTCTCATAAGGTGAAAAATATTTATGCACATCACCATCTGACCAATATTTGGTGCACATATAATAAAAATGATCAGAGGTCTGCAATTTGCGCCAATCTTCAAGTAGCTCGTGATCATCCAACTCCAAAATATCCGAGCCTAATTCATAAATTTTTTCAACGGCTTCCCTCTGTAAATCATTTGATAGCCAAGCCGAAAGATCACGCTCAGTATCAGCCCAAGAGGTGTGGAAAGGTACATCAATCTCGCCTCTCGATTCATATCGATCGACAGCTTCGCTTGGTGTAACAAAATCATTGTCTTTGTTTATCAATATCTCTTCCGGTAAATGTCGTAGAAAATTGAAAATTCCAGTGTCTTCCCATTGGTGCTCACCAAAGGTCTCATAATCCATAAATAGATTGACCACCTCACCATTACCATTTACAGCATTGACCCAGTTGGCAAATTTTGGCGCCGTAAGCGGCCACTCAGCCCAACCTCTCTCACTAAACCGAAAGGCTATGTCATCTGATAATCGGTAATGCTTTAATAATAATTTGATTTTGCCTGCATTTGCCGGACTATAAACAAAAGCCGGACTTCTCCAACCTAATATATGATCAGCGCCTTCAGCGAGCATCCCTTTGTAACCCAAATTTTCAATCTTTTTTGCAATGTCGTTGCTATAAATAAGCTCTGTGTTACGAAAAACTGTCGGTGTGATGCCAAATAAAGATTTTATTTTATTTTTATGTTTTTCGATTTGATTATAAAATTCAGAATCTGAGTATATAGAAGAGAGAGAGTGGTAGTAAGTCTCAGATAACATCTCGACGTTACCGGTATTGACAAGCGCCTTAAACGAATCAATTACCTCTGGAGCATATTGCTCAAATTGTTCCAACGCTATACCAGAAATAGAAAAACTTGCTTTGAATCTTGGGTTGCGCTTTATGTTTTCCAAAAGTACGGCGTTTGCCGGTAGGTAGCACTTACCGGCTACCTTTTCAATAATCTTGCGATTATTGAGACTAGTGTCACTCGTATCATTGAAATAATCTCGACTATTACCTATATCAAAAACGCGGTACTTACGCACCCTAAGTGGTTGGTGTACTTGAAAATAAAAACAAACTGAGGCCATTTATTTTTTAGTTGAATGCAAGTGAATTATATAACGAAATGAGAGAATCCGCCGCACCTTTCCAGTGGATTGTACGCACTTCGCGCATACCGTTTTGTGATAAATGACCCTTGAGTTTTTTGTTGCGCAAGACACTGACAACTTTGTCAGTCATATCATCGACATCCCAAAAATGTGACTTGAGAGCATTTGACAATACCTCACTTACTCCTGATTCTTTGGAAACCAAAACTGGAACTTCAGAAAGCATTGCTTCGAGAGGTACGATACCAAAAGGTTCTGAAACAGAAGGCATCACAAAGATGTCCGCCGCACGATAAACTTGATCCAACTCTTTGTCTCGCAAGAAACCACAAAACATAAAGTTGCCAGACAGGCCCTTTTTGCTAACACTGTTTATCATTTGTGCTTCCATATCGCCACTGCCAGAGACCACAAAATATGTTTTAGGCTCGTATTTGAGGACCTGTTCGGCCATGCTGACAAAATAATCTGGACCTTTTTGCAAGGTAATCCGGCCAACAAATAGGACGATCGAGTACCCGTCTTGTTTTAATTTGTCTAAATTTATATTTGGATCAAATAGATTTTGCTTCCATTCGACACCATTATAAACAACCTTTACTTTGGCCGGATCGATACCGTATTTTTTTACCACACTCTCTTTGGTCCGACCCGAGACGGTGACGATCGCATCGGCGGCTTGCAAACCTTCCTTTTCAATGCCATAAATTTCACGATTAACTCTGTCTCCACTACACCGGTCAAATTCTGTCGCGTGCACATGCACCACCAAGGGCTTACCCGAAGTCTTTTTGGCAGCTATTCCGGCTGGATACGTCAACCAATCATGCGCGTGAATGACAGTGTGTGCAATCTTATCAGCAATCGCCGGCGCGCGTGACGCATAAAATCTCACTCGATCAATCAAGCGCTCTGGTATCGGTAGTGAAGCGGGCGCAGAGTAGACCATTTTTTTATCAACAGCATGTGAATTATAACCCGAAGTAAAAGTCATGATCTCAGTTGCCGTTTTGAAACTTACAGTATCGTCAGCAAAAACAAAATTGCACCACTTAGCAGTGATCGGCACTTTGTAAGGTAAAACAAAATTCAATCTGGCTCCATTTGCAACCAGCGCCTTGGATAAACCCTGACAAGCGACTCCCAAACCGCCACTATTATAAGGTGGAAATTCCCAGCCGAACATCAATATATTTGGGTTTTTTTCATTCACAATCATTCCGATCTTTGTGTCGG